>NZ_JAXCHR010000004.1:0-238591 GCF_035984465.1 Polaromonas sp. CG_9.5 | reverse complement strand
AAGAGTGTCTTTTCGCATGTTCGAGGCAAAGTCAGGGAGCCTACCAGCGCGGCAGCCTGCTCATTCGGCTGCAAGGGAATTTATGCAACAACGCCCCAGACGGCATGAAATCCAGCCCTTCACGCCGCCGCCCCGCTGAACCCTGACCCAATGGCTTCAATGCGCTGCCGTGCAAAACACGTCGCCAGGTTCAACCTTGCCAACGATACGGCTCTGGAGGCCAGGCGCGCTGCGCAAATTCGCAATGCGTGCCATCGCGATGACGTGCGGCGTTTTACCCACCGACGGACGGCAGACCCGCTTGCCTGAAAACCTGGAAATACTATATTTTTAATAGCTGCCAGCGCTTGCATTTATTGCGCCAGAGCCTGCTTTGACTGATTATTTTTATGCAAAGCGGCTGGCGATGAAAGCGTGTTCATCGTCGCCAGGCGCAGACCCGGAATTTCTTTACGCTGTGAAAAGACGCTGAAAAATCAGCCGCCGCTTGCGAAACGCCAGCGAATGAAAAGAGATGCGATGACGGGCTCACTGCGCAAGAACTGCAGCGCGATCACCCGCCAAGGTCACATCCATTCAATGCCCGCTGCCAGCTTTACCTTGGCGCGACTGCGACTGGTTGCTGCCGCCAATATGCGCCTCGCGGTCGCTGCGGCTTTCAGGCGTGCGCTGGCCCTGATTCAGCTGCGTGGCCTCTTTGTCGCCCATTTTGTTGGTGTCGTTTTCGACCTTGCCAGCGTGGGCTTCTTGTTTGTCGCGCGGGTTTTGCTTGTTCGTCATGATGGTTTCCTTTTTGCATGTTGATCAATCGCTCGAAGCGCTGTCCCAGCGCAACGCTGGCGCCGGGCACGGTTTCATTCTTCACCTCTTGCGGCGAAAGCTGTGTCGGACAAGGCCTTTTTCGCTGGTATGAGCCGAACGCCGCGTCTTTGCTGGAAGCTAGGAAAAGCTAGCTTGATAGGTCACCGGATCCAGTCTGCAGTGCTGATCAAGCGCGCCGGGCAGCGCGAAAAAGCGTGGGGACTTTCTAAACTCGAACAAACGGTAAAGATGAAATTGATCTCTTGCGCCTTGAGACAGCGCCAACTCACCGCGCGACACAAAAAATGGCGTGTCACGCCCGAAGGTTGTCGTTTTGACTTCAATCAGGCGTTCCTTGCCATCGGATTCGAAGGAAAGAACGTCATAGCCCAGACCATCGCCTCTCGAGACGGAAACATGCTCAACCTGGTCGGCAAGTCGCTGTTTTCCCATCTGGGCAAGACGCCAATGCTCGAACTGAACCACAAATGCCTCGCCAGCCAAACCCAGTGATCGGTTTTGCGCTTCGCGTTCAAGGTAGTCGCGTTTGACGGCCCTGAAATACAAAGGATTCATCGCCTCTTTCACCTGATGCTGTCGTTTGGGGGCATCGGACTTTACATTGCTGAAATCGGTCTGGGTGGGCGCAATGGCGGGCTGCTGCACTGCGGCAAGCGCCGCGTGATCGAGTGTTTCTTTGCTGCTCACTTGCTCTTGGGCAACTTTTACCAAGAGCGCCTGATAGTTGGATCTGGGTTGATAACCTCGGATATAGGGGAAGCCGAGATGAAGCATGACGGCGCTGATATTGCAATGCTTGAACTCGATAGAAGCGTTTGAGCGGCCGCTCAGTTTGACCTGCAGCCGCTGGCGATGCTGGGTCTTGTTGAAACTTTGGCCGGCAAGCTCCAGCGTCAGCATTTGCAGATAGTCGGCAACAATCGCTTCGACTTCTTCTCGTGACCACTCCATCGATGCCCTGAAAAAATTTTGATTGCAAAAACAGCCATCTTAGGACGTGAGACATGACTGGGCAAAAATCAAACCCTTTACAGAAAGAAACTCAATGGGTCAGGAAGATCGTGACTGGTGGCGGGAAGCCCAAAAAGAGCGAGCTAGAAAAGAAAGCAATTCGACGCTATGGACGCCCGCAAGACCGGGCAAAGCAGCCCTGCGGTCTAGCCGCTTGAATTGGGGGTCGGTGGGCATTGCTCTTTTCTGGCTGGCAGTCATCGGGGTGCTGTATGCAGGCATGACGCGCTACCTGCAACCTGCTCCAGTTATTGTCTCCGCCACGGGCGATCTGGTGATTCCCCGGGCAAGAGATGGGCACTTTTATGCAGCTGGCAAGGTCAATGGAAAACCGGTCAATTTCATGGTCGATACCGGTGCCTCCTTGGTGACCGTCAGCGAAAAATTTGCGCGCGAAGCCCAAATTGCAAAGGGCGTTCCCACCGTTTTCAAAACCGCCAATGGCGACTTGCCGGGGCGAATTGTGACCGGAGTTCCCGTCACCCTGGGGCCTGTTAGTGTGTCAGGCGTTCGTGTCGGTGTTGGACTGGTGGGCGACAACGCCAGCGACGCGCTGCTGGGCCAAAGCTTTCTGTCAAAGTTTGAAGTGGTTCTTTCAAAAGAACACATGATCTTGCGCCACAAGTAGCGGCGCAGCGCAGTCAATAGCGAGTTCTTCAATTTACCCGTGCAACCCCATTGCCGCGAATAGCTAGCCGTTGGGGAGCGCGGGGCTATGCCTTGCGCCGCGCCCGCACTGCCGCCGCCAGCGCTTGCAGCACCGGCACCGTCTGCGCAAAGCTGATGCAGGCATCGGTGACCGACACGCCGTGCCTGAGCGGCTGGCCGGCGACGATGTCTTGCCGGCCTTCGTTCAGGTGGCTTTCAATCATCAGGCCCATGATGCGGTGGTCGCCGGCTGCGACTTGCGCGGCCACGTCGGCGGCCACGTCGATCTGGCGGGCATGCTGCTTGCTGCTGTTGGCATGCGAAACGTCGATCATCACCTGCTCGCGCAGGCCGGCCGCCTGGAGCTGCGCGCAGGTGGCGTCCACGTCGGCTTTTGCGTAGTTGGTCTGCTTGCCGCCGCGCAAAATGACGTGGCAGTCGTCGTTGCCACGGGTTTCAAAAATCGCGGCCTGGCCCATCTTGGTCATGCCCATGAAGGCGTGCGGCGCTTGTGCGGCCTGGATGGCGTCTGCCGCCACTTTCACGCCGCCATCGGTGCCGTTCTTGAAACCGACCGGGCACGACAGGCCGCTGACCAGCTGGCGATGGCTCTGGCTTTCGGTGGTGCGCGCGCCAATCGCGCCCCAGCTCACCAGATCGCTGATGAACTGCGGGCTGAGCAGGTCGAGAAACTCGGTGCCGACCGGCATGCCCAGCGCCAGCACGTCGAGCAGCAACTGGCGCGCCATTTCCAGCCCTTCGTTGATGGCAAAGCTGCCGTCCAGATGCGGGTCGTTGATGTAGCCCTTCCAGCCGACGGTGGTGCGCGGTTTTTCAAAATACACGCGCATCACGATGAGCAAATCGTCCTGCAACGCATCGGCCTGCGCCAAAAGCTGGCGGGCGTAGTCCATGGCCTGCGCATGGTCGTGGATGGAACACGGCCCGACCACCACCACCAGCCGGTCGTCAGCGCCGTGCAGGACGCGCGAAATGGCGGCGCGGCTGGCCGCTACCAGCGCCTGTGCGCTGTCGGGCGTGGGCAGCCATTCCTGCAGCAGCGCGGGCGTGATCAGCGGACGCACTGCGCCGATGCGCAGGTCGTCGATGCGGGTGGTGTCGTGGGTCGAAAGCGGCGTAGCAGGGCGGACTCGGTTGTTCATAAGCTCGATTTAGGGTGTTTATGGGCTGTGGCGCATGCTGGATGCGCGCTGGCAGCTATGCAATTAATAGCAAATACAGGATTCAAAATTTCGCGTGTCTGGCCATGAAGCTGCCAACCGCTGCTTTGGTGCAGCGCTGCAAGGCCATCAGCAGGGCGTTGTCGGGCTGCGCGACGCCGTGGCGAGTGCGCAGGTCATGCTGGATCTGGCCCAGCAGGCCGGCGGCCATTTCGGCATCGGCCAGTGCCCGGTGCGCCTGGCCGGTGCGCGGCAAGCGGTGGTAATCAATCAGCGAGCCGAGTTTGTGATTGGGCGCCTGTGGATAGAGCCGGCGGGACAGCAGCAGCGTGCAGATAAAGGGTTGCGGCGCGTCCAGCCCGGCGCGTTCCAGTTCGGCCTGCCAGAACTTGCGGTCAAACGCGGCGTTGTGCGCCACCAGCGGCACCGCGCCGACAAAGCGGCTGGCGTCGCGCATGACCTGCGCCGCATCGGGCGCGCTGGCAACCATGGCGTTGGTGATGCCGGTCAGCTGCGTGATGAAGGACGGAATACGGACGCCGGCATTCATCAGGCTCTGGAAACGGTCAACCACCTGGCCGCTTTCGAGCAACACAATGGCGACTTCGGTGGCGCGGTCGCCGCAGCCGGGCGAAATGCCGGTGGTTTCAAAGTCAATAACGGCGGTAAGGGTCATGGCAAACAGGTCATAAAACGCGGGGCGTCAAGAATGATTAGCGGCTTTTTGCCGCAGGCTCCAGAAAACCTGAAGAATGGCCAGGCCCGGCGGCGTGAACGGCGAAAAGGTCAATTCGCTGTTCAACTGGCTCCACTGCGCGGTCGAGAGCGCCAGCAGCTCGGACGGGTTGGCCATGGCCGAACCCATCGACCAGTCGCTGAAGGTGCGCTTTGGAACGCCGTGGTTCATGAACTCCACCACATCGGTGTGCATGCGGCTGCCCAAGATGCGCTGGTAGACGCGCTGCACCGCGTCCTCCGGCCCTTCAAAGCACTGCATGAAATGGCTGCCACTGTGGAGCAACACGCCCGTCACGGCATGCTGGTGATTGAAATTTCGGGCATCTGCCAGCAGCGCATCCAGGTCATCGGGGGTGATGGGCAGCACAGCACTGCTGGTGTAGACGATGGAATGAAGGGATGGCATGACGGGAAGTGGCGGGTGGGCGTTCAGGGGCGTGCGTCTGTTTTTAAGCCGAATTGGGTATTTTCGCTTCAATGCGTCCGGGTTGGGTCAAGCAGAACGGGTTGAGGCGGCTGCCGACGCTTTTTTCCGGAAATCAAGCTACATCAGGGCCAAGGGTTGCGGATCACCCGGCTTGGCTGGCAGCTCATTAGCCTCGCCGGATGCCGGGCTGTCGAAGCGATAGCTGCTGGCCGCGTGCACCTCCCATGCACCCTGGCCCGTCAGCTGCAGCACATGGGTGTGGTGGCGCAGCACGGCGGCGCGGTGGGCAATGCTGATCAAGGTGGTGCCACTTGCGCGCAGGCGTTCATACAGCGAGTTTTCATTGCTGCTGTCGAGCGCGCTGGTGGCCTCGTCGAGAATGACCATGCGGGGCTGGCGTACCAGCACACGCCCGAAAGCCAGCCGCTGCTGCTCGCCCACGGACAACAGTTTGGCCCAGTCATGCACGGCGTCCATCCCGCCCACGCGGTCGGCCAGCGCGGCCAGGTGGACTTCTTCAAGGATTTGCAGCAGCCGCTCGTCAGCCAGGCTTGACTTGATGCTGGGGTAGATGAGTTGGCTGCGCAGGGTGCCGTACTGCATATACGGCTGCTGCGGCAAAAAGAAAATATCGTCCAGCGGCGGATGATGAATCACGCCGGTGCCGGTGCGCCACAAACCCGCAATGGCGCGTAAAAGGGAGCTTTTGCCACAGCCGCTGTCGCCGGTAATGAGCAGCGCGTCGCCCGGCTTCAGGCTCAAAGTCAGCTCCTTGATGAGCATCCGTTCGTACTGCGGCGTGTAGAGCGTGAGGGCGTCCAGCGCGAGGCGATCGCCCGTCTGGCTCTGAATTTTCGGGTGCTTGGTGTCAGCAACGGGCTTTTCTGCCGGGTCGTCCAGCACCAAGGCAGACAGCGCTTGCAGACGGTCGATGCCGGCCACGAACCGGCTCAGGCTCTCAAAGTTATCCACAATCAGCGCCACCGCGCCCAGCACGGCGGCAAATGCCCCGGCGGCCTGCACAGCGCGGCCCACTTCGAGCTGTCCAGACAACACGCCATCGGCCAGAATCACGCTGGGCAACACCAGCGTGAGCTGATTGAAGCCGCGCTGAAACAAATTGAGCGAGCGCTGCTTTCTGATCAGCCTTGAAAAGTTGGTGTACACCTTGCCAAACTTGCTGTCGATTTGCGCGCGCTCCTGGGCTTCGCCGCGATAAAAAGCAATCGATTCGGCGTTTTCGCGCAGGCGCATCAAACCAAAGCGAAAGTCAGCTTCGCGCCGGAGTTGCCAGAAGTTCAGCTGGATCAGCGGCGCCCCGAAAACGTACAGCGCAACGACGGTGCCGACCAGCGCATACACCGCCAGCACAGCCACCAGCAGATGCGAAATCGACCAAAGCACCGCGCTGAAAGCCACCAGTTGCATGATGGAGCCAATAAAAATCAGCAGGAAATGGATAGACCGGCCGGTAAAGGTATTGATGTCTTCGCTGATGCGCTGGTCGGGGTTGTCAATTTCTCCGCCCGCGCCCAATTCGTAGTATTTGCGGTCATGCAAATAGCCATCCAGAAAGCGCGCCGTGAGCCAGCGCCGCCACTTGTTGGCAAAAGCATCGCGCATGTAGTAATAAAAGGCATAAATCGGCACTGCAAATGCCAGGATACCCAGACACGCACGCACCGAAGTCCAAAAACGGTCGGTATCCCTGCCCGCAAGGGCCGAGGTCATTTCACCGCTCTGGTTGTTCAGCATCACCGCAAACTGGGTTTCAGCCAGCATCAGGACAATCAGCAGGGCCAGAAAAGTCCAGGCCCATTTCCTCTGGTCGCCCAGCCAATAAGGCTTGGCGACCCGGACGAATCGGTTCCACGCAGCCAGAGAAAATGGGGAAGGGCGACGCCGTGATTTGGAGGCAGTCGGCGCGGCATCAGTAAAAGACATGGAATCGTTTTCGGGTAGGTCAAGGTGCTGCCGCAAAGTTATCTTGTCAGCACCCTTCAAGCTATCAGACGAAGCCGAATGCCATTGCCGTACTTTCCCGCGTCATGCGGCTTATGCGCGCAGTGGCATGAATTCTCTGCGCGCATGAACGGGACACTTTGCGGCTACAACGCCTGACGCGCTGAGGAGAGTTGCCGTTGACCGACACATTTTTGCGGGTGCCTGCACCGCCTCAAGTATCGATATTTCCGGCGCGCAGCGCATTTTTCTCAATAAATTCGCGGCGCGGCTCAACCTCGTCGCCCATCAGCATGGTGAACACGCGGTCGGCTTCGATGGCGTCATCAATTTGCACCTTGAGCAGACGGCGTACTGTCGGGTCAAGTGTGGTTTCCCAGAGCTGCGCGGGGTTCATTTCGCCCAGTCCTTTGTAACGCTGGCGCGACGTGCCATTTTCAGCCTGGCCAATCAGCCAGCGCATGGCCTGGCGGAAGTCAGTGATCTTTTCCTCCTTGCGCCGATCACCTTCACCGCGCATGACCTTGGCACCGCTGCCGATCAGGCCCAGGAACGAAGAAGCCGCTTCAGCCAAGGTGGCGTAGTCAGAACCGATCACGAAATCTTGCGTCAGCACGCTGCTTTTGACATTGCCGTGGTGACGGCGGCTGATGCGCAAAATCGGCTTGTCGCTGCGTTCATCAAACTCGCCGGCCACATCGGCGGGCGCGCCGGTGGTGTTGAGTTCACGCAGTTTGGCTTGCAGTGCAACAGCGGACGCTTCAGCCTCAAGCAAGGTGTCGAGGTTGATCGACACGCCGTCGGCAATCGCGCGCAGCGCTTCGGCATCCATGAAACCACTCAGGCGGTTGATGACCGACTCGGCACGCTGGTGTTTGCGCGCCAGTTCGGCCAGCGCTTCGCCGGTCAACACGGCGGTTTCGTCGGCGCTGGTCTGCACATAGGCGTCCCTGAGCGCAATGCGCAGCAGGAAACCGTCGAGGGCGGCAGTGTCTTTGAGGTATTGCTCTTCCTTGCCGGCCTTGACCTTGTACAGCGGCGGCTGGGCAATGTAGATGTGGCCGCGCTCGATCAGCTCGGGCATCTGGCGGTAGAAAAACGTCAGCAGCAGCGTGCGGATGTGCGCGCCGTCCACGTCAGCATCGGTCATGATGATGATGCGGTGGTAACGCAGCTTGGCGACGTTGAAGTCGTCAGCGCCGGGCGTTCCGCCGACGCCGCCACCCTTGCCAATGCCGGTGCCCAAAGCGGTGATCAAGATCAGGATTTCGTTGCTGGTCAGCAGCTTTTCATAGCGCGCTTTTTCAACATTCAGGATCTTGCCCTTGAGCGGCAAAATCGCCTGGAACTTGCGGTCACGGCCCTGCTTGGCCGAACCGCCGGCGGAGTCGCCCTCGACCAGGTAGATTTCGCACAGCGCCGGGTCTTTTTCCTGGCAGTCGGCCAGCTTGCCGGGCAGGCCCATGCCGTCAAGCACGCCCTTGCGGCGCGTCATGTCGCGCGCCTTGCGGGCGGCTTCACGGGCACGGGCCGCTTCAATGATCTTGCCGACGATAATCTTGGCGTCGTTCGGGCGCTCCTGCAGGTAATCGTGCAGCAGGCGGCTGACGATGTCTTCGACCGGGCCGCGCACTTCGCTGGACACCAGCTTGTCCTTGGTCTGGCTGGAGAATTTTGGCTCAGGCACCTTCACGCTGAGCACGCAACACAGGCCTTCGCGCATGTCGTCGCCGGTCACCTCGACCTTGGCTTTTTTCGCCAGCTCGCTGTCGTCAATGTATTTATTGATGACGCGCGTCATCGCGGCGCGCAGGCCGGTCAGGTGGGTGCCGCCGTCACGCTGCGGAATATTGTTGGTAAAGCACAGCACCTGCTCGCTGTAGCCGCTGTTCCACTGCATCGCCACTTCAACGCCAATATTGGTGCCTTGGTCGCTCTGGCGGTCGCCCATGGCGGCAAAGACGTTCGGGTGCAGAACGGTTTTTCCCTTGTTGATGAAGGCGACAAAACCCTTGACGCCGCCGGTGCCAGAGAAATCGTCTTCTTTGCCGGTGCGTTCGTCTTTCAGGCGAATGCGCACGCCGTTGTTCAAAAAGCTCAGTTCACGCAGACGCTTGCTCAGGATTTCGTAATGGAAATCGCTGTTTTCCTTGAAGATGTCGGTGTCGGGCAAGAAGTGGACTTCGGTGCCGCGCTTGTCGGTCGGGCCCACCACCTTCATCGGGGAAACTTCAACGCCATTGACGGATTCAATGAGGCGGTTTTGCACAAAGCCTCTGGAAAATTCCATGACATGCACCTTGCCGTCCCGGCGAATCGTCAGCCGCAGCATTTTTGACAGCGCATTGACGCAACTCACCCCCACGCCGTGCAGGCCACCAGAGACCTTGTAGCTGTTCTGGTTGAACTTGCCGCCGGCATGCAGCTCGGTCAGGGAAATTTCGGCCGCAGAACGCTTGGGTTCGTGCTTGTCGTCCATCTTGATGCCGGTTGGAATGCCCCGGCCGTTGTCCACCACGCTGACCGAGTTGTCGGTGTGGATCGTGACCAGAATGTCATCGCAATGGCCGGCCAGTGACTCGTCAATGGAGTTGTCCACCACCTCGAACACCAAGTGATGCAGTCCGGTACCGTCGGACGTGTCGCCGATGTACATGCCGGGCCGCTTTCGCACGGCTTCCAGGCCTTCGAGGATCTGGATCGAGCCTTCGCCGTAGGCTTCTGAAGCGCCGGCTTGGTTGATATCGATCTTGGGCTGGAAATTGGAGCTTCCTTCGCCCGCCAGTCCCTCAGAGACGTGGACTTGATCAGCTTCGTTCGGTTTGTTTTCTTCAGTCATAACCAGCAGTTCCCAATTTCTTCAATCTCTTGAATGACCAAACCCGCGAGGTTTCGCGGGTCTGTCTGTCGCTTAAGCCGTAGTGCGCTCCAATCGGCCTTAAATCCGCATCGGCATCACCACGTATTTGAACGTGGCGTTGTCGGGAATGGTCAGCAAGGCCGAGCTGTTGGAGTCTGCCAGCTCGATTTTGACCATGTCCTGATTCATGTTGGACAGGGCGTCAATGAGGTACGTGACGTTAAAGCCTATTTCAATTGAATCGCCGCCGTAGTCGATGTCGAGTTCATCGACAGCTTCTTCTTGTTCGGCATTGTTCGAGGCTACACGCAACGTGCCGGGCTCGATGTTCAGCCGCACGCCCTTGAACTTTTCGCTGGTCAAAATCGCGGTGCGTTGCAGGCTGGCCAGCAGCGGCGCACGGCCCAGCGTGATGATGTTCTTGTGGTTCTTCGGAATCACGCGGTTGTAATCGGGAAACTTGCCTTCGACCAGCTTGGTAACGAACTCCATGCCTTCAAAACTGAACTTGGCCTGGTTACCCGCAAACTGCATCTCTATCGCGCCTTCCTTGTCGTTGAGCAGGCGCTGCATTTCCAGCACTGTCTTGCGCGGCAAGATCACTTCTTGTTTGGGCACTTCAACATCGAGCGTCGCCGACGTAAAAGCCAGCCGGTGCCCGTCAGTCGCCACCAGGCTCAACTGCTTGTCTTCGGCGACAAACAAGATGCCGTTGAGGTAGTAGCGAATGTCATGCACCGCCATCGCAAACGACACCTGGTTCAGCAGTTCCTTGAGCACCTTTTGCGGAACCGAAAACACCGGGCCAAAGCTGGCCGCTTCCTGCACCAGCGGAAAGTCTTCTGCGGGCAAGGTCTGCAGCGTGAAGCGGCTTTTTCCGCCTTTGAGAATCAGCTTGTTCTGGCTTGATTCGAGCGATACGGTCTGGTCGCTGGGCATGGAGCGCAGCACATCGATCAGCTTGCGGGCACCCACAGTGGTAGTGAAGTCGCCTTCATCCCCGCCAAGCTCGGCAGTCGTACGAATCTGGATTTCCAGATCACTGGTGGTGAGTTGCAACAGCGGCCCCGTCTTGCGGATGAGCACATTGGCCAGAATGGGCAATGTGTGCCTGCGTTCCACAATGCCGGCGACTGATTGCAGTACGCCTAAAAACTTGTCTTGGGTGGCTTTCAGAACAATCATGTTTTCCTTGTTATCTTTATCTTTAATTCTTAAATATAAGATAGTAGTAGTAGTAGAGAGAGTATCTTTTTGTGGATAACCATCTTTTTATCTTATTAGTCAATCACTTGAGACATTACAAACCCTGTGCATAAGTAGGCTGGAAGCTGTGCATGAAATATGAACAACTTTTCAAATTTCCTTGTGCCTGTGGATAAGTGCTAAGTTGTTAGAGAGTTATCCACAGCTTTTCAGGCGCTATTTTAGCCAGCTTAAAAATGAAAAATCCCCTTGTTTTCAGCCCTTGAGTGTTTGCTCCAGCACATGGAGCTGCTGGTTGAGTTCGGTCATCAACTGGCGTTCTGCCGCCATCTTTCGCACTGCATGCAGCACGGTGGTATGGTCACGTCCACCGAACAGTTCGCCGATTTCTGGCAGGCTCTTTTGGGTCAGCTCCTTGGCGAGATACATGGCAATCTGGCGTGGCCGGGCGATGCTGGCGGGCCGCTTCTTGGAATACATGTCGGCGATCTTGATTTTGTAGTAGTCGGCCACTGTTTTCTGAATGTTTTCCACTGAAATCTGCCGGTTCTGGATTGACAGCAAGTCCCGCAGTGCTTCCCGGGCCAGCTGGATCGAGATTTCCTTGTGGTTGAAGCGTGAATAGGCCAGGATTTTACGCAGCGCACCTTCGAGTTCGCGCACATTGGAGCGAATGTTCTTGGCAACAAAAAACGCCACTTCCTCAGGAAGCGCAGAGCCTTCGACATTCGCTTTACGAATCAGGATGGCGACGCGCATTTCCAGCTCGGGCGGCTCGATCGCCACGGTCAGGCCGGAGTCAAAGCGTGACACCAGGCGCTCGTGGATGTCGCTCAGTCCTTTTGGGTAGGTGTCGCTGGTCATCACAATGTGTGACTTTTTTGTCAGCAGTGCCTCGAAAGCATTGAAGAACTCTTCTTGGGTACGGTCTTTATTGGCCAGAAACTGCACGTCGTCGATCAGCAGCAGATCAAGCGAGTGGTAACGCTCTTTGAAGTCGTCAAATGTCTTGCGCTGGTAAGCCTTGACCACATCCGAGACAAACTGTTCAGCATGGATATACAGCACCTTGGCGGCCGGGTTGTCAACCATCAGTTTGTTGCCAATCGCATGCATCAGGTGGGTTTTCCCCAAACCGACACCGCCGTAGATAAACAAGGGGTTATAAAGCTGCCCAAGACTGCTGGCCACATGCAGCGCTGCCGCACGACCCATGCGGTTGGCTGTACCTTCGATCAGAGTGTCGAATGTCAGCGCGGAATTGAGCCGGTTTTTAAATACTACTCCAGCCGCCTCTTCATGAACGGCGGCAGTCACTGAAAGTTCCGAAACGCCCGAAGCGCCTTCGAGCTTGCGAATCAGGGGTTCTGATTTGGAAGGTGCTTCTCGGGGTGCGAGTACCAACTCAATCGGAATTCGCTGACCTGCTGCTTTTTCAAGCAATGCAGCAATACGGGCTGCGTACTGGGCCCGAACCCAGTCCAGCTTGAAGCGATTACCCACCTGAACCGTCGCTTTGGACAAGTCTGCAGCAACGACAACAACCAGGGGACGAATCCAGGTGTTGAACTGTTGTTCTGGCAATTCCTGAGCCAGATGGTCAATACAGATTTGCCACAAATCGTTGTTCTGACCAGACAAAGAGACGCAGACAGAAACTTCGCTCATGACAATTTTTGCCCGGAATGCGAATGAAAAGCAGCGCCCTGCTGCTTGTAGATAGTGGTATTTTTGAGCACCCGCAATTGTAGTCGTGGGCATAAGTTATCCACAAATTCAGTGACTCTGCGGAGTTTTACAGACCCTGCTAAGGCGGCAGCCTTTATTGCCAGTGGCTTTCTCCCGATGCAAAAAAACTCAAGTTTTAAAAACCCGAGACTCCGGGGAGGCTTGATTTGTCATGCGCATCAACCAAACCAAACACTACCGGCCACACCTTGTGGGTAACTTTTTAACAACTGAAAGTTATCCACAGGTTGAGATGAAAGTTGTTGATGTTTGAGATGTGACTTCCAGCACTTTAAACACAGGGTTAAAAAAACGCCAAGCCGTTGATTAAAAAAACAGCTTAATTTACAGAAAAATACTGCCCTTGCTGTTGCTGATCACTTAATCACGGCAGTAAGAATTTGTGGCTGCGGGATATTTTTTGAACAGCAGCTGGGGTAAAAAATCAGTTTCTGAGTCAGTAATTCGGCCCACCGAAACCAGAACAAATGCTTGCTTTTTTGCCAGCCGTTGGAAATCTGTGATAATCATGGGTTTCCCCGATTCGTAGCGGCTTGAGGCTCCCTGCACGGCTTTGCTTGTGATTTCTTGACGAATTCATGTGGCCAGACCCTGCAGGCGTTTTACTGGTCCTTGAGACTTGCCAGATTGGCTGTAAATTTTTTGCAGCCGCCAAGATCATTCGAATCGCCACATGAAGCTTTACAGCTAACAGCCCAGTAACAGGCCCGCTAGGGCCACCAGGATTTATCATGAAACGCACATACCAACCTTCCAAAGTCAAGCGCGCACGCACCCACGGTTTCCTGACGCGTATGAAGACGCGTGGCGGCCGCGCAGTGATTGCTGCCCGTCGCGCCAAAGGCCGCAAACGCCTGGCTGTCTAAGCTGGCTTTCTGCAGGTAGGCCGGTCATTTTCTGCTGATGTTGGGCGCTAGTGCAGCGGCTTAAAACCCGACCTCAGTTCCAGGCTGTATTGGCCGGAACTATCGTTGCAAAAACACCGCACTTCGTTTTGCATCGCAATGCGCTTGCCGCCAAAGCTGTAACCAGTCACTCCGGAAAACAGGTTGATGCACCGGTATTGTTTCGCGAACAGGACATGTGGGTAGGCGCGATGGTTCCCAAACGCTGGGCTAAAAGTGCTGTGACACGCAACGCCATCAAGAGGCAAATTTACACCGTGAGTGCTGAGTTTTCTCATCTGTATCCGCAAGCTGCTTTTGTTGTTCGCTTGCGCAGCAGCTTTTCCCGAACCGAATTTGTCAGCGCTGTCTCTGATTTGCTCAAGCAGGCAGTCCGGACTGAAGTTCAGGCGCTGATGCAGGCAGGAGTGCTTGCGCCATGATTTCACCCGTTGCCGCTCTAGTACGTTTCCCGCGAATAGTCTTGATCGGCGTAGTGAAAGCTTATCGCCTGTTCATCAGTCCCTGGCTCGGCTCGAATTGCCGGTTTGAGCCCAGTTGCTCTACTTACTCACTGCAAGCTTTGAGTCAGCACGGCGCAACTTTGGGCAGTTACCTCACGCTGCGCCGCCTGGTACGGTGCCAGCCTTGGTGTGAGGGCGGGCATGATCCGGTACCGCCTCCAAACCCTGCTTCTTTTTTCAGCCGCTTGCTTTCGTCGGCGGCCTCCATCCCTTCTAAAAAGACGCCGTCATGAACGACATCCGCCGCACTATCTTGTGGGTGATTTTTGGTTTCTCCATGGTTTTGCTGTGGGACCAGTGGCAGGCCTTCAATGGCCACAAAGCTACCTTCTTCCCTTCCAGTACGCAGACCGAAAAAGCTCCCGTAGCCGGTTCTGCGCCAAGCAGTTCGGTTGCTGCAGTGCCGAATCCCGGGACGATGCCGGGTTCGCCTGCGGCTGTACCCGCAGGTGCGCCATCCACCACATCTTTGGCCGCCAAAGAGCGCGTGGTGGTCGACACCGACGTACTTTCGCTGACTTTTGACAGTGAAGGTGGAACCCTGGTTCACACGGCCTTTAAAAAATACAAGGACATGACGGACAAGGAAAAGGGCTTTGTTCTGCTGGATGAAAGCACCAACCGTGTCTATGTAGCGCAATCCGGCCTGGTTGCTGGCGGCACAGGTGGCGCTTTCCCGACCCACAAAACGCTGATGACCCTGTTGCCTGGCGCGCGCGCGCTGACCGATGGTCAGAACGAGTTACAGGTCAAATTTGAATCGGCTGATATCGGCGGCGTCAAACTGGTAAAAACCTACACGGTCAAGCGCGGCGCTTACGACATGACCGTCCAGCACGAGATCATCAATACCGGCAGTACGCCTGTGTCACCACAGCTTTACCTGCAATTGGTGCGTGACGGGAACAAGCCGCCCGGAGAGTCGTCGTTTTATTCCACTTTTACCGGCCCGGCGATTTACACCGAAGCCAAGAAGTACCAAAAAGTCGAATTCAAGACCATTGAAAGCAACAAGGTCGATGTTGAAAAAGAGGCTACCAACGGCTATGTGGCGATGGTTCAGCATTACTTTGCCTCGGCCTGGATATTGCCCGATGGCCTGAAACGCGACCTGTTTTTGCGCAAGGTCGATACCAACCTGTATGCAGTCGGCATGATCACGCCGCTGGCTCCGATTGCCCCTGGCGCGACCAAAACCATCGATGCGAAGTTTTTCGTCGGCCCGCAAGAAGAAAAAGTGCTCGAAGCCCTTTCCCCTGGTCTGGAACTGGTGAAAGACTACGGCTGGCTCACCATTTTGGCCAAGCCGCTGTACTGGCTGCTCGACAAACTCCACAGTTTTATCCAGAACTGGGGCTGGTCCATCATGGCTTTGGTGCTGCTGCTGAAAATCACGTTCTACTGGCTCAACGCCAAGGCTTACGCCAGCATGGCCAAGATGAAGGCGATCAACCCCAAGATCACCGAAATGCGTGCGCGTTTGAAGGACAAGCCGCAGGAAATGCAGCAAGCGATGATGAAGATCTACCGCGAGGAAAAGGTCAATCCGATGGGCGGCTGCTTTCCGATCATGATCCAGATTCCGGTGTTTATTGCCCTGTACTGGGTGCTGCTGTCGAGTGTCGAAATGCGCGGCGCGCCGTGGATTTTGTGGATCAGGGATCTGTCGTCACCCGATCCTTATTTCATCTTGCCGGTCGTGATGGCGATGACCACCATGCTGCAGACGGCGCTCAACCCCGCACCGCCTGATCCGATGCAGGCCAAGCTGATGTGGTTCATGCCGCTGATCTTCAGTGTGATGTTCTTCTTCTTCCCGGCCGGTCTGGTGCTGTACTGGATCACCAACAACATCTTGTCGATTACCCAGCAATGGGTCATCAATACCCGGATGGGTGTACCGCCGCAGTTCAACCTGCCGAAGTTCAAGTAATCAAAAAGGGCCGCTCAGCGGCCCTTTACCATTGAGGCTTCATGCTGTCTCGTCATCACCATCCCATCGTTGCCATCGCCACAGCACCCGGTCGTGGCGCCGTCGGTATCGTTCGTATTTCAGGGCAGCAGCTGGCGCCGGTCATTGATGCTATTTGCGGCCGTCCGCTGTCACCGCGTCAGGCCACTTATCTGCCTTTTCAGGATGCGCAGGGCCAGGTGATTGATCAGGGACTGGCGATTTTTTTCCCCGCACCGCATTCCTATACGGGCGAAGACGTGCTGGAGTTGCAGGCGCATGGCGGCCCGGTGGTGCTCCAGCTGCTGCTGGCGCGTTGTCTGGAAGCGGGCAGCGAGAAGGATCCCGCCAATGGCCAACCCCGCCTGCCGCAGATACGGGTAGCGCAGCCCGGAGAGTTCACCGAACGGGCCTTTCTGAATGACAAGATCGACCTGGCGCAGGCTGAAGCCATTGCCGACCTGATTGATGCCAGCACCGAAACTGCGGCACGCTCGGCAGCACGTTCGATGTCGGGTGAGTTTTCACAGGCCATCAACACGCTGTTGGCGCAACTGATTCATTTGCGCATGCTGGTCGAGGCAACGCTGGATTTTCCCGAAGAAGACATTGATTTTTTGCAACAAGCCGATGCCCAAGGCCAACTGCAACGCCTGCAGGCGACGCTGGCCAGCGTGATGCAGCGGGCGACCCAGGGCTCGATTTTGCGCGAAGGCATCAAAGTGGTGATTGCCGGTCAGCCCAATGTGGGCAAGAGTTCGCTGCTCAATGCGCTGGCCGGGGCAGAACTGGCCATCGTGACGCCCATCGCCGGCACCACGCGCGACAAGGTGTCGCAGCTGATCCAGATCGAAGGCGTACCGCTGCATGTGGTGGATACGGCGGGTTTGCGCGATGCACTGGATGAAGTTGAAAAAATTGGTGTTGCGCGCGCCTGGACTGAAATAGAAAGCGCCGATGCGGTTCTTTTTCTGCATGATCTGGTTCGCCAAGACCAAACTGAAGCGACACAGGATGCTATTGATTACATAGCTGGTGACGCCCGTCTGGAAAGCGCATTGGCGCTAAAACTCTTAAAAAACACCCCCATTATCAATGTCTGGAACAAATCCGACATGGCCACCCCTGAAGTGTTGAGTCAAGTCAATGGCGGCGTACTGATTTCTGCCAAAACCGGGGCCGGTTTGCAGCTCCTGCGAGAGCAGTTGCTCCAGGTCGTCGGCTGGCAGGCGGCCCCGGAAGGGGTTTTCATGGCGCGTGAGCGTCATGTGCGGGCGCTGCACAGCGTACAAGACCAACTCGTCACGGCGCAGAATCAGTTGAACGCCGCCCAGCCCGCACTCGATTTGCTGGCTGAAGATTTGCGCCAGGCCCAGTTGCATCTGAGTGCCATTACGGGTGCTTTTAGCGCAGATGATTTGCTGGGAGAAATTTTTTCCCGTTTCTGCATAGGAAAGTAGATTTTTCCAGAGAAGAAAACGACTTTTTTTGGAGTGCTGAATTTTTCAGTACCGAAAAAAATCACTTGTCGTTCAAGTTCCGCCATATCGGCTATCACTTGAAGTGTGGCCTCTGCCAAAGCACACGCCCCTTTTTTCTAAATGAGGGGCAGCCGTGCTCAGGTGCTCAATAACTTTTGCTCGGCCATTGAAAGCGCTTCCGGTTTTCCAGACAGCACGAGCGTGTCACTGTCTTCCAGCCGGGTCTCGTCCAGCGCCTTGAGGGTTTTACCATTGCCACGGCGCAGGCTGACAAGGCGTACGCCTAATGCAGGCAGCGCCAGGTCACCCAGCGTCTGACCGACGGAGCTGAGACCGGGGACCAGCGTCACCGTGGACAGTCGTTCTTGTTCCAGCTCATCCGTTGTATCGTCATCAGCACCCCGAAAATAGCCGCGCAACAAGTTGTAGCGTGCATCGCGCTGATCCTGCACCACACGGATCACGCGGCGCATCGGCACGCCGACCAGTGCCAATGCGTGGCTGGCCAGCATGAGGCTGCCTTCAATTGCCTCTGGAACGACTTCTGTCGCGCCTCCTGCCTTGAGCTTTTCCAGATCCCGGTCATCTACCGTGCGCACAATGACCGGCACTGTGGGGGCGTGGGTGTGTGTGTTGGCAAGCACTTTTAGCGCGCTTGCGGTATCCAGATACGTGACTACGACCGCACTGGCCCGCGCCAGACCGGCCGCGATCAGTGCCTGCAGACGCACTGCGTCGCCAAAAACCACTGAATTACCCGCCGCTGCTGCCTGACGCACCCGATCCGGATCCAGGTCCAGCGCGATATAGGGAATACCTTCGTGTTCCAGCAGGCGGGCCAGGTTCTGTCCGCAGCGGCCATAACCGCAAATGATGACGTGTTTATTGACATTCATGGATTTGCTGGCAATCGTCGTCATCTGCAGGGATTGAAGCAGCCATTCGTTCGATACCAGCTTCATGACGATGCGGTTGCTGTACATGATGATGAAGGGCGTGGCCAGCATGGACAACACCATGCTGGCCAGTATCGGATTCATCAGTGTGGGTGGCACCAGCTTGTTGCCTTGTGCGAGCGCCAGCAGCACAAAGCCAAATTCGCCTGCCTGCGCCAGATAAAGACCGGTGCGCAAAGAGACACCCGCTGTCGCTCCCAGCAGGCGTGCCAGTGCGGTGACCATCACCAGCTTGAACAGCACGGGCAGTATCATTAGCAAAAGCACCAGTGCCCAGTGATCTACCACTTCGTGCCAGTCGAGCAGCATGCCGACACTGATGAAAAAAAGCCCCAGCAGTACATCATGAAAAGGCCGGATATCGGTCTCTACCTGATGCTTGTACTGGGTCTCTGAAATCAGCATGCCTGCAATGAAAGCGCCCAGTGCCAGGCTCAAGCCCGCCAGTTCGGTCAGCCAGGCCAACGCCAGCGTGACCAGCAGCAAATTAAGCACAAACAGCTCTTCACTCTTGCGTCTGGCCACAATCGTCAGCCACCAGCGCATGACGCGTTGCCCGCCCGTGAGCAGCAGGCCGAGAAGCACAACGGCTTTCAGCCCGGCAATGCCCAGCGCCATAAAAAGCTTGTCCGGGGAAGAGCCCAAGGCAGGAATCAATACCAGTAGCGGCACCACCGCCAGATCCTGAAACAGCAACACGCCCATCACGCGCTTGCCGTGCTCGGATGCCAGCTCCAGTCGTTCGGACAGGAGCTTGACTACGATGGCTGTGCTGCTCATGGCCATGGCACCCGACAGCGCCAGCGCGGTTTGCCATTCCATTTTCCATAGCGCAGGGGCCATGCTGGCCAGAAAAAGCGAACCCAGGGTCACGAGAATCATGGTGAGCGCCACCTGAAGCAAGCCCAGCCCGAACACATGGCGACGCATGGAGCGCAGCTTGGGTAGGTTGAATTCCAGCCCGATGACGAACATTAAAAAAACCACGCCAAACTCGCCCAGATGGCGCACGCCGTCGGAGTTTTTGGCAACTGCCAGCGCATGCGGGCCAATGATCACGCCAACGGCCAGGTAACCCAGCATGGGTGGCAATTTGAAGGAGCGGCAAACCACCACGCCCAACACTGCCGCCAGCAGGTATAAAAGGGTTAGTTCAAGCGCACTCATGGGTGGATGGTAGCGTATGGATTTTCAGATTCCGGCTGGTTTGGGCTGCGTACGTAGCATGGCGGTAGGCATCGCCTCGATAGAATGCAGGCATGAATTTTGATGCCGCGAAAATTAATGCAGAACAGGTCTTGAGCCTTGCCAGGAAGACTTTTGAAATTGAGGCAGCCGCTGTTCTTGATCTGGCAACCCGCATCGGAGACGAGTTCGTCCAGGCCGTCGGATTGATGATGGCCTGCCCCGGTCGGGTGGTCGTGATGGGTATCGGCAAGAGCGGCCATATTGGTCACAAGATTGCCGCCACACTGGCGTCAACCGGCACCCCCGCCATGTTTGTGCATCCGGCTGAAGCCAGCCACGGCGATTTGGGCATGATCCGGGCCGTTGATGTGGTGCTGGCCATTTCCAACAGCGGCGAAAGCCAGGAACTGATTGCGATTCTTCCGGTGCTAAGCCGCTTGGGGGTGGCGCTCATTGCCATCACGGGCGGCATGCAATCTACTTTGGCCAAACACGCATCCGTCACGCTGGACAGCAGTGTCGCCAGGGAAGCCTGTCCGCTCAACCTTGCGCCGACGGCCAGTACGACGGCGCAGCTTGCCTTGGGCGATGCGTTGGCCGTCGCCTTGCTGGATGCCCGTGGCTTCAAAGAAGAAGATTTTGCCCGTTCGCACCCCGGCGGCGCACTGGGCCGCAAGCTGCTGACTCACGTGAGCGACGTAATGCGCAGCGGCGACGCAGTCCCGCAAGTGCTGCCAGAGTCTTCTTTCACCGATCTCATGCGCGAAATGAGTGCCAAGGGTCTGGGTGCCTCTGCGGTGGTGGATGCGGCTCAGCGGGTTCTGGGTATTTTTACCGATGGCGATTTGCGCCGTCTGGTCGAAAAAGGAGCCGATTTGCGTCATTTGACTGCCGCTGATGTGATGCATGCAGACCCGCGCACTCTGAGCGCCGACGCGCTTGCCGTTGAAGCCGTGGCGCTGATGGAGCAGTACCGTATCAACAGCGTGTTGGTGGTTGACAAGGGCGGAATGCTGTGCGGTGCGCTCAACACAAACGACCTGATGCGTGCCAAAGTCATCTGATATGTCCTTTTTATCTTCGCCGCTTCAAGGCCCTGCGCTTGATTTCTCGCCAGAACTCTTGCTGCGCGCGCAAGGCATCAAGGTCGCTTTTTTTGATGTGGATGGCGTGTTGACCGATGGCGGACTGTATTTTTCAGAATATCCGGACGGTGATGAGCGCGCTGAGACGCTAGGCGGCTTTCGAGCCTCGGGCGAGATCATCAAGCGGTTCAATACGCTTGATGGTCACGGATTGAAACTGCTGCAGAAGGTCGGTATTACCCCTGTCGTCATCACCGGCCGTGACAGCTCGGTACTGCGCGCACGGCTGAAGGCGCTGGGCGTTACGCATTCACACTTTGGCACCGAAGATAAACGTCCTGCTGCAGAACTGACACTGCACGCCTTGGGTCTGGACTGGAATGCCGCTGCCGCGATGGGTGATGACTGGCCTGATTTGCCCGTCATGAGCCGATCGGCGTTGAGTTGTGCGCCTGCCAATGCACACCCGGAAGTCAGGGCCCGAGCCCACCATGTCACGCAAGCAAGCGGAGGTCATGGCGCCGCACGTGAATTTTGTGATTTGTTGCTGATTGCCAGCGGGCGCTACGCCGGGTTGCTGCGCGAGTACACACAATGACGGGAATTCTGCCTGATCAAAGTACAGGCTCAGCCCGCATGTTGCCTCAGCAGAAAAATCAGCCAAGCATGTGGCGAAAATTGTTGCTCCTGTGGGATCGAACCGCAATCTACATGCCGCTCCTGATGATGGGTGCCCTGGCTTTGGGGACTTACTGGATGGTGCGCAATACGCCGATTTTCAGCACCCCCAAGGCGGCCAAAGAAGTCGGCCATGAGGTGGATTACTTTATGCAAAATTTCACCATCAAGACATTCGATGAGAGCGGCAAGCTCAAAAGTGAAATTTCAGGCACAGAAGCACGGCATTTTTCCGATACCGAGATTCTGGAAATCGACCAGGCAAGAATTCGCAGCATTAACATCGAAGGCAAACTCACGACGGCCACCGCCAACCGGGCCTATTCCAATGCAGATGGCTCGGAAGTACAACTGGTCGGAAATGCGGTGGTGATACGTGAAGCCAGCCTGGACGCGAAGGGTAATGTGGCGCAAAAGCTCGAATTTCGCGGCGAATTTCTGCATGCATTTTTGAACGAAGAGCGCGTGCAGTCGCACAAACCGGTGGTCTTGATTCGCGGTGCAGATCAGTTCACCGGAGATGTCTTTTCTTACAACAATCTGGATCAGGTGGCCTTGCTGACGGGGCGTGTCCGAGGTGTGTTGATGCCCAAATCATCGATTCGTCCAGCGGTCTCATCCGGTCGCCCATAGGCCGATTAGCGACTGGGTATAAAAAGTTGTTTTTGTCTCTGCTGAATAGCGAACACATGTCAAAAAGGCTTCAAAACCGAAGTCTTGAAGCCTTTTTAAGCTATCTCAATCCAGGACTGAGAATGCTGTTTTTTGCGGGCCATTGGCCTGCAGTGAAATAGCAGGGCTTAGTAGCCGCCGCGTCCACCGCCACCGCCGCCACCGGAGCGTCCGCCGCCAGCGCCGCCGCCGCCGTACGGGCTACGAAAACCACCGTCGCTGCCGCCGCCGGAAGAGCGTCCACCACCGCCGCCGTATCCGCCACCACCGCCGCCGCCTGCGCCGCCGCCGTATCCACCGCCGCCGCCTGAGCCACCACCGTAGCCGCCACCGCCGCCACCGAAGCCGCCGGTACGTGGAGGACGTGCTTCCATCGGACGGGCTTCATTGACAACGACGCTACGGCCGCCCAAAGGCTGACCGTTCATGCCGTTGATGGCAGCTTGTGCTTCTGCGTCGCTAGCCATTTCAACAAAGCCGAAGCCTTTTGAACGACCGGTATCGCGTTCCATCATGACTTTAGCGCTGGTGACACCGCCAAATTGACCAAAAGATTGTTGCAGATCTTCGTCACGCACCGAGTAAGGCAGGTTGCCGACGTATAGTTTGTTGCCCATTAAGGGACTCCTCTAAAACACATAAATAAAAGCGATGGGGTCTCGAAAGCACAACAAATCTTGAACGTATCGCTGTGGCGCGCGAAACTGACCTATCACCTAACAAGTGCGAGTTTTCAACTCGCACTCGCATATTATGCGCCACCCATTAAAAACGCAAGCAGGCGATTTTTTTGTCCATGACCTCGTTTCTGAAAAGCGTATTCCTTGCTGATGGGTTCAATTCAGACAAGGAAAACGGAAATAAAAAGACATCAAGAGCGCGCTGAATACTCGAATTTAAACAAGAGCTAATCCCTCTGGCGCACAACGGCCAAAGCATCACGGGGGTGGCGCGTGCCTTGGGGCTGGTCGACCCAATGCCGTCCAATCCGGTCAAAGTACATCAGCAATCAAAACTCCAGAGCGGCAATAGCAAGCGCATCGGCATTGGTTCTGCGACTTCGCTGGCCTCTGCGACAAAACCAAGGCGGATCATGCGTTTGCCTTAATGTCTACTCATGGTTTATTCAGTTCCTTGATCTTGCGGTAAAGCGAGCGCTCGCTGATACCCGGCTTGCGTTAAGCGGCTACGCGCTGCAGCGAAGCTCGGTTCGAGCCAGGTTATTGAAGAAAACGCTCTCCAGTTGATTGGATTTTTCAGCCTTCATTCGTGACCGCCATAGCGCCTGACGATCCGGTTTTGCAGTGGCATGGTCAAGAAAGCAATTGATGCAAATAGTAAATGAGCTCTGCAATACAGGCGCAAGCTTCAAAAAACCACGCTTGGAACGCCGTACTCTGTCAGGCAGCCTCCATTTTTGGTAATTTAGCCCATTTTTATATCAAAAAGACCTGTTGTGCATATCCGGCGTGCGTAAGCAGCTATGAATTAAATAGCAAATTTCAGTGAGATTTATGCCCGTCAAAAAATCAGTTGCAGACCCTGCTTTGACCCTTCTTGAATAAGCGAGCCAACATGATGCAAGTCCCGACCATTCAATCGTTTTTTGACCCTGACACGTCCACTGTCACCCACGTCGTGTCCGGCCCGGCGACGGAGCGCGCGGCCATCATCGACAGTGTGCTGGACTACGACCCCAACTCGGGCCGCACTTCGCACACCAGTGCCGACAAGGTAATGGCCTATATCCAGCAAGCCGGACTGACGGTCGACTGGCTGCTGGAAACCCACGCGTGGTTCCGGCCCCTGCGCAAATCATGGCCTGGGACGGTGAGGGGTTGCTTGACCAACGCAGCGGCTATCGGGGGTTGGCTCACCTCACGCCATACTCAACCCGACTTAACGCAACCTTGGAGAACCTATGAAAGCATTTCAGGACTATTACCCCGAAAATCTGGCGCATTGCTACGGCTGCGGCCGGCTGAACGCGCAGGGCCACCAGATCAAGACTTACTGGGACGGCGACGAGACGGTCACGCGGTTTACGCCGGAGGCTTGGCACACCGCCGTTCCGGGTTTTACCTACGGCGGGCTGATTGCTTCGCTGATCGACTGCCACAGCACCGGTACGGCTGCTGCCGCCATGTACCGTGCGCAAGGGCGCGACATGGACACGCTGCCGGCTTTTCGCTTTGTCACCGGCTCGCTCAAGGTGGACTTTCTGAAGCCCACGCCGATTGCAAGTGCGATGGAAATTCGCGGCCGCGTGAAGGAAATCAAGGGCCGCAAAGTCATCGTTGAAACCACCGTGTGGGTCGATGGCGTCGCTACCGCGCGCGGGGACGTGGTAGCGGTGCAAATGCCGGAGAACTTTGGCACATAACGCATTTAAAACGCCGCTTGCTGTATCGGCATCCTGGCGCAAACAGGGCAGCGGCTGCGGGCCGCGTGCGATCAGCTCGCCTGCGCGTGGAATGCCTTGTTGGCGATTTTCCAGCCTTGCGCGGTCTTGAGCAGCAAGAAGTAATCGATAAAAGTGACCGCGCCATGCACCAGCGTAATCTTTGCGCTGGCAGCGGTGCCGCCAATGTCGATGGCGTCAATCGTGCGGCGGCGCGTGGCTTCGTCGGCGGCAGGCGTGCCCTTGAAGCGCAGGCAGTATTCCTCCATCGACCAGGAAGTCAGCGGGCCTTCGCGCACGCTTTCTATGTGGGCCGAAGCCATGAACGCCTGGCGCATGTGGGCGGCGTCATCGGTCGCGTGGCCCAGCATATAGTGTTCGAGCGGCACGCGCACGGCGGCTTCTTCGGGGTGGTGGGTCAAGCAGTGGGGGGCGGTTGTTGTGGTCATGGGTATCCTGGGGTTTGAATGTGGGCCAGTGGCTGCCAGGGTGAATGACAGCCACGGCTGGCGGCGGCTAAATCTGTTGTTTTGCAGATTCTTTTGCAAGCCATGAAATGCGGGTTTATGACGCCAGGCAGGTTGCCGGCATGTGCCTTGAGAGCAGCAGCAAGGTCAGATACCCACCTGCTGAACAATCGCCATGGCGAATTTTCCGCCCCCGACGGACCAGTCGGAGTAGTCGTTTTCGTGCATGAAAATGAACACGTCGCTGGGCGCTATGCCGGCATTTTTTTCCAGATTTTGCGCAACGCTGGCATAAAGCGCGCGCTTCATGGCGTCGCTGCGGCCACGGCGCAGGGTGATGTCAATCACCACCACGCCGTCAGAGCGGGCCACGCCATTAAACGTACGGCTGTAAAAAAACTGCTGCGCATCGTAGTCAGTCACGAGGTTGAACAACTCGTCGGCGGGCATGCCGATGCTGTCCACCAGCGCTTGGTGAATACCGTCGACGATGCTTTGTCGCTGGGCGGCAGGCGTGTCCTTGTGAACACAGGTACGGATGAATGGCATGACTACTTCTTCAGATTGATGTTGAAAAATCGGCCGACACTGGCGCGGTCAGCGAGCCGCCTGTGAGGGCGGCTCCACTGTGCAAATTGCGGCCAGGCCACCGATTCAGTAATGCTTACTTCAGCATTTCAAGCAGCGTGCGCGCAACCACCTTGGTGGCGCGGCGCAGGTCTTCGAGCACCAGATGCTCGTCGGCGCGCTTGGCATTGCTTTCAAACACGGTGCGCGGGCCAGCGCCATAGATGGCCGACGGCACGCCCGCCGCGCCGAACAGGCGCACGTCGGTGTACAGCGGCGTGCCGGAGGTAGGGATCGGCTCGCCCATCACCTGTTCGCCATGCTTTTGCAGCGCTTGCACCAGTTCGGCATTGCGTGCATCAGGCTTCCACGCCTCGGCCATCAACAGGCGCTTGATCTCGACCGTGATGCCGGGCCGGGTGGCGGCGGCCTCGGCGATGACGCGGCGCACGGTGGCTTCGACCTCGACCGGGTTTTCCTCGGGAATCATGCGGCGATCCAGCTTGAACACAACCTTGCCGGGCACCACGTTGGTGTTCGTGCCACCTTCGATGCGGCCGACATTGAGGTAAGGGTGCTCGATGCCGTCGAAGCTGGAGGTGACCGACTGGTACAGCTCGTTTTGCTGATACAGCGCGTTCAGGATGGCGGTCGCGCCCTGCAGCGCGTCAATGCCGGTGTGGGGAATGGCGGCGTGCGCCATCTTGCCGTGGACGGTGACTTCCATTTGCAGGCAGCCGTTGTGGGCCGTGATGACTTCGTAGGAAAAGCCGGCCGCAATCAGGAAATCGGGCTGTGTCAGCTTGTTGCGCAGCAACCAGCCGGGGCCAAGTTCGCCGCCAAATTCCTCGTCATACGTGAACAGCAGCTCGACGCCGCCCTTGAGCGGCACGCTAAGGGCTTCCAAGGCACGAACGGCAAAGGTGTAGCTGGCAAAGTCGCACTTGCTGACTGCCGAGGCGCGGCCATAAAGCTTGCCATCGACGATTTCAGCGCCATACGGGTCGTGCGTCCAGCCGTCGCCGGGCGGCACCACGTCGCCGTGTGCATTCAGGGCGATGGTGCGGCCTTCGCCATACTTTCGCCGAACGACCAGGTTGGTGATCGACTCCATGCCGTAGTCTTTGACTTCCTGGGCCGGCACTGCGTGCTTTTCCACTTCAAAGCCGAAGTCCTGGAGCAGTTCGGCAGTGCGCTCGGCGTGCGGCGCATTGTTGCCGGGTGGCGTGTCGGTGGGCACGCGCACCAGTTGCTGCAGGAACTGCACTTCTTCGTCAAAGTGCGCGTCGATCCAGGCGTCAAGCGCGGTGTTGTGGGTGTTGTCAGTGGCGTTCATGGTTGTTCCGTGGCAAGTTGTTCAAGCAGATTCTGGAAGGCGCGCACACACAGGTCGGTGTCGTCGTTGGTGATGGATTCGAGCGGGTTGTGGCTGATGCCGGCGTTCAGGCCGCGCAAAAACAGCATCGCCTGCGGCATGATTTCGTGCAGCTTCATGGCGTCGTGACCCGCGCCGCTGGGCATGCGAAACACGGGCAGGCCCAGTGTCTCGACAGCGCGTTCCCAGCGGTGCTGCCATTCGGGCGCGCTCGGCGCGGCGGCGGCGCGCATGGTTTCTTCGAGCTTGTAATGCACGCCGCGCCGCTCGCAAAGGGCTTTCAGCGCGTTGCGAATGTCGGCGGCGCAGGCATCGCGCACTTCATTGGTGGTAGCGCGAATGTCCAGGCTGAACTTGCAGCGGCCCGGCACGACGTTGATCGAGCCGTTGGGCACTTCCAGCATGCCGACTGTGCAAACCAGATGCGGCACGCTGGCGCCGCGCTGCTCGACATACAGCGCCAGCTCGGCGGCGGCGGTGGCCGCGTCGCGGCGGCGGTCCATCGGCGTGGTGCCGGCGTGGCTGGCCATGCCGATGATCTCGCCCACGTAGCGCACGCTGCCGTTGATCGAGGTCACGATGCCCAGCGGCAGGTCGACTTCGTTCAGCACCGGGCCTTGCTCTATGTGTACTTCGACAAAGCCAAGGTAGTTGGCGGGGTCGCGCTGTAGTTTGGGAATATCGTCAATGCACAGGCCGGCATGGTTGATGGCCTCGCGCATGGTGATGCCGTTGGCATCTTTCTGGTCTAGCCAGGTCATGTCAAAGTGGCCGGTCAATGCGCCCGAGCCCAGAAACACGGCCTTGTAGCGCTGGCCTTCTTCTTCGGCAAAACCGACGACTTCAAAGCCGAACGGCAGCCGGCGTCCCTGGCGGTGCAACTCGCGCACGCAGGCCATCGGTACAAAAATCCCCAGGCGGCCGTCGTACTTGCCGCCATTGCGCACGGTGTCAAAGTGCGAGCCGGTCAGCAGGCGCTTAGCCTTGGGGTCGGTGCCGTGGTAGACGCCGACCACGTTGCCGACCGCGTCAATCGACACTTCGTCAAAGCCGCAGTCCTCGCGCATCCAGTGCGACAGGCGCTGGGCGCAGGCACGGTGTGCATCGGTCAGGTAAGTCACCGTCAGCTCGCCGCGCTCGGCGTAGCCGGGGTCGCTGTGGGTGCTGAGCCGCTCATGCCAGTCCCACACCAGGTTGCCCAGGTCAGGCGAGTGGCCGAACTTGTCGTTCAGGCGAATTTCGGCAATGCGGTGGATGTTGCGCAGGCACTCGGCCAGCTCAAAATCAGGGTGGTTGTCCAGCCGGCGCGCAAAGGTCGCGATGATCTCGGCCTTGGGCAGGCCCAGGCCGCGCGGACCGCGCACCGCCAGGATGAAGGGAAAGCCAAACCGCGCGTTGTAGTCGGCATTGAGCTGCTGGATTTGCGCAAATTCTTCAGGCGTGCAGTCGGTCAGGCCGGCCTTGCCTTGCTCGTTGGTCGACTCGGCGGTCAGCGTCTTGCTGACCATCGCCTTGCCGGCCAATTCAGGGTGGGCGCGAACCAGCGCCAGCTGGGGTTCCCGTCCGGCATCGCGCACCACTTGAACCAACGCCAGCTTGAGCTGGTCCAAGCCAAGGAAAGGGCGTTGGGCCCAGGCTTGCTCTGCAATCCAGGGCGAATGTTCATAAGTGCCGTCCAGCAACTGGACGAATTCGGCCTGCGAGGCGGCATTGAGTTGAATCAAGGTGATCATTGGGCGGGCCAGATGAAGGCGGTGTCAGGGTTGAAGGGATGCGCCGCTTTCCAGTGGCGCGCAATGTCGATGCGCCGCGTCACCCAGACGCGGTCGTGTTGCTCGATGTGGTCCAAAAAGCGCTGCAGCGCGCGCATCCGGCCCGGGCGGCCCAGGATGCGGCAATGCATGCCGATGCTCAGCATGGCCGGCCGCTCGTCGCCCTCGGCATACAGCACGTCAAAGCTGTCGCGCAGGTAGGTGAAAAAATCATCGCCCTGCGAAAACCCCTGCGGCAGCGCAAAGCGCATGTCGTTGGTGTCCAGCGTGTAGGGCACCACCAGCTGCGGTGCCAGCGCGCCGTCGGTTTTTTCAACCTGCAGCCAGAACGGCAGGTCGTCGCCGTAGTAGTCGCTGTCGTATTCAAAGCCGCCGAAGTCTGCGACCAGGCGGCGCGTGCGCGGGCTGTCGCGCCCGGTGTACCAGCCCAGCGGCCTTTCGCCGGTGATGCGCTCGATGGCGGCCATGCCTTGCGCCATGTGCTCGCGCTCAGTCGCTTCGTCAATGCCCTGGTAGTTGATCCAGCGCCAGCCGTGGCAGGCGATCTCGTGGCCGAGTTCCTGAAAAGCCGCCGTCACTTCGGGGCAGCGCTCCAGCGCCATTCCAACACCGAATACCGTCAGCGGCAAACCGCGCCTTTCAAACTCGCGCAGCAAGCGCCACACGCCGGCGCGCGCGCCGTATTCGTAGATGCCTTCCATGCTCAGGTGGCGCTCGGGGTAGGCCGGCGGGCTGGCCATTTCGGACAAAAACTGCTCGCTGCCGGCGTCGCCATGCAGCACCGAGTTCTCGCCGCCTTCTTCATAGTTCAATACGAACTGCACCGCAATGCGGGCGCGGCCCGGCCAGTTGGCCTGCGGCGGGTTGCGGCCGTAGCCGGCCAGGTCACGCGGGTAAGCGCGAAGAAGGGGGGTGTCAACATTCATGCAAAGGTCAATCAAAGAGGCCGAAGTGCATCGGCAAGGTCTGTGGAATTGGGGTTGAGCCGCAGGTTGCGCTCGACGTTGGCAATGTGGTGCTCCATCAGCCGAACCGCCGTACGCGCATCGTGCTTTTCGAGCGCGTCCACGATGTGCAGGTGCTCGTCCTGGGAATGCACCGCCGAATGGGCGGACTGGTACATCAGCGAAATCAGCGACGAGCGGCTGAGCAGGTCGGCCAGCAACTGGGCCAATACCTCATTGCCCAGCAGGCGCGCCAGCAGCACGTGAAAGTCGGCCAGCAACCGTGTGCGGCCCGACACATCGGTGCGCCTGACGGCTTCCTGCTCGTTACGCAGGTGGGCGCGCAGTTGCGCAATTTGTCCATCGGTGATTTGTGCGCAGAGCTGGCGCACCATCGCTGATTCGATCATGGCGCGCACTTCAAACACCTGGCGGGCTTCCTCGATGCTGGGCATGGCGACGGACGCGCCCCGTGCCGGCTCCAGAACCACCAGATGCTCGCGGCTGAGCTGATTCAATGCCTGGCGCACGATGGTGCGCGAGACGTCAAAAATGTCAGCGATTTTTTGCTCGGTGAGCTTGGTGCCCGGCATCAACCGGCGCTCAACGATGGCGGCCGTGATGGACTCCACGATGCGTTGCGTCGAGCCGGGCCGCGCCGCCTGTTCCTTGGCCCCGACGACCTGAAGATGGTGAAGACGTTTCATAAATGTGTGTGCTTGGCTGTTCGTTGGTGTTTTCAAAGTGTATACAATTTATTTCAGTGAAACAAGTTTTTATCACTTCCACGGCCCTGATGTTCGGGAAGCGTGTCAGTTTCGTTGTGTTTTAAAAAAAGGAGAATTTTTATGGGCCATCTCAGTACCCATGTGCTTGACACCATGAACGGTTGCCCTGCTGCCGGCATGCAGGTGACACTGCAGCGCGTCAAAGGCGAAAGCTTCGAGACCCTCAAAACCCTCACCCTGAATGCCGATGGCCGCAACGCGGGCGGGCCGCTGCTGGACGCCAGCGTCATGGCTGTCGGGCGTTACCGCCTGCAGTTCGAGGTGGCGGCGTACTTTCGCGCCCGTGGCGTCGTGCTGCCAGAGCCGGCCTTTGTCGATGTCGTGCCAATTGATTTCGGCATCTCCGACGCGCAGGGCCATTACCACGTGCCCTTGCTGGTGACGCCCTGGACTTACTCGACGTACCGGGGTTCCTGAGCGTCGGCAGGTGGGCCGGGTTGTTGTTTGTTGTGCGACATGGCAATGTTTTTTACACCACACCGGGAAAACCCTATGAATCTGCGGATTAAAAAGTGTATACATTAATTCCACGTCGCCGCGGAGCCCGAGTCGGTCAGTCTTTTTAAGACTGGTTAACCCGGTTGCGATGTCCACTCCTTAGAGAGCCCGCAGTGGTAAGGAGAAAGCGCAGTGCATGGCGGCTGCGCACTCCTCGACTGTGAGCGTGAAAATGGATACTACCTACCTTCTCGACTGGGCCAACCTGCTGCTGCGCTGGGTCCACGTCATCACGGCGATTGCCTGGATTGGCTCGTCGTTCTACTTTGTCTTTCTGGACAGCAGCCTGACCAAACCCGAAGACCCTGACCTGGTCAAAAAAGGTGTTGACGGCGAACTGTGGGCAGTTCACGGCGGTGGCTTTTACCACCCACAAAAATACCTGGTCGCGCCCAAGCAGATGCCGCAGAACCTGCACTGGTTCTACTGGGAAAGTTATTCCACCTGGCTGACCGGCTTTGCGCTGTTCACGGTGCTCTACCTGTTCAACGCCGCCACTTTTCTGGTCGACAAGAGCGTGTATGACTGGTCTGCCGGCGCGGCCATCGGCGCGGCGCTGGGCTTTCTGGTGGCGGGCTGGGTGGTGTATGACACCATCTGCCGCACCTTTGGCCGGCGCAAGAACGGTGACTTGATCGTTGGCGCCGGGCTGCTGATCTTTGTGATGTTCGCGGCCTGGCTGGCCTGCCACCTGTTTGCAGGCCGTGCGGCCTTCTTGCTGGTCGGCGCCATGCTGGCCACCACCATGAGTGCCAACGTCTTTGTCTGGATCATTCCCGGCCAGCGCAAGGTCGTGGCCCAGCTGAAAGCCGGCCTGCCGGTTGACCCGGTCTATGGCTGGCGCGCCAAGCAGCGCAGCGTACACAACACCTATTTCACGCTGCCAGTGCTGATTGCCATGCTGTCCAACCATTACGGCTGGCTGTATTCGGCCAAGGGCAACTGGCTGGTGCTGGTGGCTTTGATGCTGGCGGGCGCGTTGATTCGCCACAGCTTCGTGGCCCGGCACAAGGCCGGCGTGCAGGGCAAGCGTGCCCCTTGGGAATATGCAGCGCTGGGCGTAGCCATGCTGGTCGGACTGATCGTGTGGATGGCGCCTGCGCCTCCGTCGGCTGCTGCCGTTGCTGCTGCAGGCAAGCCGGTCAGTTTTGCTGAAGTCAAGTCCGTCATCGACCAGCGCTGCGTGTTGTGCCACAACGCACAGCTGCAAAGCAAGGGCGTGGCTCTGCATACCCCCGAGCTGATCAAGCAGCATGCCCAGGCGCTGTACCAGCAGGCGGTCGTGCTCAAGATCATGCCCATGAACAACGCTACGCAGATCACCGACGACGAGCGCGCCGTGCTCAAACGCTGGTTTGAAGCCGGCGCGTCAACCAACTGAGTTCATCCGGTCGTCCGGCGACTCGGCACGCAGCCCTTTGCAGGCTGTGCGCCGGCGGCCCTCTGCATTTCCCGTGCCTGACAAAAATATGAAAAAGGAGACAAACATGAACCCCAATACCGTCCATCCGGTGGACGAAATACTGCCCACCCCACGCCTTGCGGCGCTCGGTCTGCAACATGTGATGGTGATGTATGCAGGCGCCGTCGCGGTGCCGCTGATCGTCGGTCGCGCGCTGAAGCTCTCGCCCGAGCAGGTCACGATGCTGATCTCGGCCGATCTTTTTTGCTGTGGCCTGGTCACGCTGATCCAGTCGTTTGGCCTGACTCGCTGGTTCGGCATCAAGCTGCCGGTGATGATGGGCGTGACCTTCGCCGCCGTCGGGCCAATGGTGGCGATTGCCAATGCCGTGCCCGGCATAGAGGGCGCGCGGGCCATCTTTGGCGCGGGTATCGGCTCGGGGGTTCTTGCGATCTTGATTGCGCCGCTCATGAGCCGGCTGTTGCGCTTTTTTCCGCCTGTGGTCACGGGTGCCATCATTGCCATCATCGGCATCAGCCTGATGCGCGTGGGCGTGGGCTGGGCGTTGGGCGGGCCGGCCAATCTGGCGCAAAGCGTTGACGTTCCCCAACTGGTCGCGATGGTTGACAGTGCCAAGGCCACCGCCGCCGCTGCGGCCAGCGCGCTGCCCGCCGGCGCTGCCACCCCGATGCTCAAACTGGGCCCGATTCCGATGATCGACAGCCTGACCTACGGTGCGCTGGACAATCTGGCGATTGCCGCGTTCGTGATGGTGGTGGTGCTGCTGCTGGTGAAATTCACGCGCGGCTTTATCTCCAACATCTCGGTGCTGCTTGGCATGGCGTCCGGTTGCGCCGTCGCCATTGCCATGGGCAAGATGAATTTCGACAAGGTCGGCAAGGCGCAGTGGTTTGACGTGGTCACGCCCTTCGCCTTTGGCTTTCCGACCTTTGACATCGTCATGATTCTCACCTTCACGGTCGTGATGATCGTGGTGATGATCGAGTCCACCGGCATGTTTTTGGCGCTGTCCGACATGACCGACAAGCCCATCAACCAGGACCAGCTCGCTGCCGGACTGCGCACTGACGGCTTAGGCACGGTGATTGGCGGTATTTTCAATACGTTCCCGCACACCAGCTTCTCGCAGAACGTTGGACTGGTCGCCGTGACCGGCGTGAAGAGCCGCTGGGTTTGTGTGGCCGGCGGCCTGATCATGGTCGTGCTGGGCATGCTGCCAAAAATGGCCGCGTTCGTCGAAGCCATTCCGCTGTTCGTGCTGGGCGGCGCTGGCCTGGTGATGTTCGGCATGGTGGCTGCCACCGGCATCCGCATCCTGTCGACGGTGGACTACAAAACCAATCGCTTCAACCTCTATATCGTGGCGTTGTCCATCGGCTTTGGCCTGGTGCCGCTGGTGGCACCGCGCTGGAGCCAGCAGATGGCGCACAGCCTGCATCCGCTGCTGGAGTCGGGCATCTTGCTGACCGCCATTTCGGCCGTGTTGCTCAATGTGTTTTTCAACGGCAAGGGCGAAGAGTCCGACGGCATGGTGGCGCACTGAGTGCCGGCCATCGCTGCTTCCTGATCATTCAAAAAATTAACCTGAAAACAAAGAGACTCATCATGAAAAATATTTATCGCACTGGCGTAGCCGCCTTGCTCGCCGTTACCGCTTTGGGCGCGCAGGCCCAAAGCTCAGTCACCCTGTTCGGCCTGGTCGACATGAGTGTTGGCTCGAACAAAGCACCAGGCGGCCTGCGCCAGACCGGTGTGGACAACGGCAAGATGACTACCAGTTACTTCGGCATGCGTGGCTCTGAAGACCTGGGCGGCGGTTTGTCTGCCGTGTTCCGTCTTGAAGGTTTCTTGCAGGCCGATACCGGCGCTTCGGGCCGCTTTGCGGGCGACACACTGTTTTCGCGCACTGCCTCGGTGGGCTTGTCGAGTAAAAGCTGGGGCACGTTGACGCTGGGGCGCAACACCACGCCGTTGTTCATCTCCACCGTGTCGTTCAACCCGTTTGGCGACTCTTACGGCTACGCCCCCAGCACCCGTCACTACTTCACCAGCGGCACCGTCACTGGCGACTCGGCCTGGAACAACTCGGCGCTTTACACCAGCCCCGAGTTTGGCGGCTTCAGGTTCGGCGTGATCGGCGCTGCTGCGGCGACCAAGAGCACGGGCGCGGGTTCGAGCAACGGCTCGAACTGGGGCGCGAACGTCGGTTATGCCGGCGGCCCGTTGTCTGCTGCGCTGGTCTACCAGTCGGTCAAGAAAGACGAAACACGGCCCGTGCCTGCAGCAGTGCAGAACGACACGCGCACCTGGCAGCTCAATGGTGCTTATGACTTCACGGTTGCCAAGGCGTTTGCCCAATACGGCGAAGTCAAGAACACGACGACTGACAACAGGTACCGCATTTCCGAACTGGGCGCGCGCGTGCCGGTCGGTGCGGGCGCCGTACTGGCTGCGTGGGGCCGTGTAGCGCCAAAAACCGGCCCTGACCGCAATACGGTTTCCCTGGGCTACGACTACAACCTGTCCAGGCGCACCGATATTTACGCCGTGGCCATGCGCGACAAGCTTGACAACCTTTCTGCGGGCAGCAGCTATTCGGTGGGCGTGCGCCACCGCTTCTGAACCCCCCTAACCGCTGGCCCAAAAAGTGTTGCGTTTGCCTTCAGACCGCGCCCCGCGCACCGAGCAACAGGTGCGCATTGACCTGGCGGCCGCTTACCGGCTGGCCGCGCTGGCAGGTTGGGACGATACCGTCTACACCCATCTCTCGGCCACTGTGCCGGGCGAGCCGGGCGTCTACCTGATCAACGAATTCGGACTGGGTTTTGACGAGATCACCGCTTCCAGTCTGGTCAAGGTCAACCTGCGCGGCGAAGTGGTTGACGGCTCAGGCCGGGCCATCAACCCGACCGGCTTCACCATTCATGGCGCGGTGCATGCGGCCCGGCCAGACGTTGAATGCGTGATTCATCTGCACGCGCCCTGGGGTGTGGCGCTGGCGATGCTGCCCGAGGGCTTGCGGCCCACCTCGCAATGGGCAATGCGGCTGCATGGCCGGCTCGGTCGCCACGCCTATGAAGGGCTGGCGCTGGGCGCTGAAGAACAGCAACGCCTTGTGCTCAATCTGGGCCAGCTTGACGGCTTGATCCTCGAAAACCACGGCACGCTCACCGTAGGCCGCAGCGTGGCCGAAGCCTTCATGCTGATGCATGTGCTTGAGCGGGCAGCGCAGGCGCAATTGCAGGCCATGGCGGCCACCGGCGGGCATATATCAGTGGCCAGCGACGAACTTGCAAACCGCACCTACCGCCAATGGGTGGGCGATGGCAGCGAGTGGGATGGCGACGTGGAATGGCCCGCGCTGCTGCGCCGCACCGACCGCTTGTCGCCGGGCTACCGTGACTGAACCGGGTTTTTGCGCCCCGGGTGGTTTGACCCTGCCCGATTGGCTGGCAATCACCGGACGCAAAAAAGCAATATTTTGCTATTTAATTAATAGCTGATTGCACATATGCAGCGTGCACAACAGACCGTTTTGATATAAAAACTTCGTTTTTTGGGCAGGTTGACCTCGCTCTGATGCGGCAGGGGCTGGTTTTGCGCTGAGCGGGTAATGGGTGTCCGGGCAGCTGTCCGGATTGTGTAATGGGGCGCAAGTTCTGCGCAGGGTTCAACATTCCAGCGAGTAAATCATGAAATCAGCCTTGATCGCCTTCCTCCTGTCCAGCTTCGGTGCCTGCGCTGTGGCGCAATCCGCCAGCGACATTCTCATCGGCGTCAGTTTGCCTTTGTCCGGCCCTGGCGCGGCAGCCGGCAAAGAAGGGCAGACCGTCATGCAGGCTTACATCGACTCAGTCAACAAGGCCGGCGGCATTCAGGGCAAGCGCATCGCGCTGCGGGTGCTGGACGACGAATTCAACCCGAAAAAAGCGGCCGACAACGCACGCCAGCTGGCCAGCGAGAAGGTGGTGGCCTTGTTCAATTGCTGGGGCTCGGCCAGTTGCAACGCGATGCTGGCTGTGGCCAACGAAAAAAGTGTGCCGCTGATTGCGGGCATCGCCGGTTCGGGCTTGATGCGTACCCAGCCGGGTCGTTTTGTGTTCAACGTGCGGCCCACCACGGGCGCAGAAGTTGCGCGCATGGTCGACCAGATGGTCGTGGGCGGCCAGACGCGCATTGCTGTGGTTTACCAAAAGGATGATTTCGGCCAGAGCGCCCTGGCTGCAGCCCAGGAGGTGATGGCCAAGGCCGGCATCAAGCCGACCGTCGAGGTGGCGTTGGCGGCTGACGCATCCGACGTGCCTGCCGTGCTGGGCGCGCTGAAAAAGGCCGCGCCCAATGGCGTCGTGCTGCTGGCCTCGTCCAGCTCCACCGTGGCACTGATTACGCAGGCACGCCGCAGCGGGTTGAGCGTGCCGATCTACAACCTCGCCGCGCAGGCCAACCAGCGGGTCGCGACCGATCTGGGCGAGTACACGGGCAATGTGATTTTCACCACCGTCGTGCCCAGCCCGGTACGCGTCGCCTTGCCGGTGGTTAACGAATACCGCAAGCTCTATGGGGCGGTCAGCGGCAGCAGCGACTTCTCTTACCTCGGACTGGAGGTCTTCATCAACACCAAGATACTGGTCGAAGGGCTGCGAAATGCCGGGCGTGACCCCAGTCGCGAAAGCCTGGTCAGCGGGCTTGAAAGCATGGGCACAAAAACCTTTGGCGATGCCGTCTCGGTCAAATATGCCCCCAACCGCCGGGAAGGCTCGGGCTTCGTGGGGTTGACCATCGTTGACCGGCAAGGACACTTCCGGGAATAGCCCGCGTACAGGCATCGTCTGAAGCGCACGCTTTTTTCGCCATTACAGCGCGCCCGCCGTTCACTATTCCGCCGGATAGTCCGATGAATTTTGCTGCACTGCCTCGCCTGTGCGAGGCGCCTGACGCCACCAGTCGCCCGCCAGCGACTGCTGCAAAAAGGTGCTGAAGCTGGTCACCTTCAGCGGCACCAGCTTGGGCGACGGAAACACGGCATGCACTTCCTGCTCGGGCAGCCCGTGGTCGGCCAGCACGGGCACGACAGCGCCGTCGGCCAGCGACTTGCGCGCCACGTACCAGGGCAGCACGGCCAGGCCCATGCCGGCGCGCGCCGCTGCCAGCACGGCGGATAGATTGTTCGAGCGCATCGGGCCTTTGACGGGCACCGACAGCTTCTGGCCCGCTGGCGTGCGCAGGCTCCAGCGGTCGTCGCCCTGTACGCTGCTGTAGACCACGCAGTCGTGCGCCGCCAGGTCGGCTGCGCTGGCCGGCGTGCCGCGCGCTGCCAAATAAGGCGGCGCTGCCACCATCAGCCAAGGATTGGTGCCCAGGTAACGCGCGCCCAGGGTTGAGTCGGCCATCGGCCCCATGCGGATGGCCAGGTCCACGCCTTGCTCAACCAGATTCACGTAATGGTCATCAAAGGTCAGGTCCAGCGTGATGTCGGGGTGTTGCTGCATGTAGCGCAGCACCAGCGGCACCACCACGCGCCGCCCGAACGCCACCGAAGTGCTGACGCGCAGGTGGCCGCCAACCTTGCTTTGCAGCAGCGTGGCCAGGTTGTCGGCTTCCTCGATCTCGCGGGCGATCAGCTTGCATTTTTCGTAATACAGCGCGCCCACCTCGGTCAGCGTCACGCCGCGTGTCGAACGGTGCAGCAGCCGCGCGCCCAGGCGCTGCTCCATCGCAGCGACGGCCTTGGTGGCTGTGGGCTGGGTGATGCCGGTCTCGATGGCCGCCTTGCTGAAGCTGCCGGTCTCGACGACGCGAATAAAAAGGGCAATGCCGGTGACGCGATCCATGGCCTTGACTGTAAACCCGTTTGGCTTGTCTATTCCACCAGGGAATAGGTCTTATCGACGCAATGGGATTCACAAGTACACCTGCCAAAGGAATGATGGAGCCATCTAAACAAGGAGCAAGCAATGGCAAAAATGAAGGCCGCAATGGCCGCCGTACTGGTGATGGAAAAAGAAGGCGTGACACAGGCTTTTGGCGTGCCCGGCGCAGCCATCAATCCGCTGTATGCAGCGATGCGCGACCACCCGGCAATTGCGCACATTCTGGCGCGCCACGTCGAGGGTGCCTCACACATGGCCGAAGGCTACACCCGCGCCAAAGCGGGCAATATCGGCGTGTGCATCGGCACCTCCGGCCCGGCTGGCACCGACATGATCACCGGCCTGTATTCGGCCCAGGCCGACAGCATTCCTATTTTGTGCATCACCGGCCAGGCACCGCGTGCACGCATGCACAAGGAAGACTTCCAGGCGGTGGACATTGAGTCCATCTCCAAGCCGGTCACCAAGTGGTCGACCCGCGTGATGGAGCCGGCCCAGGTGCCGCGCGCCTTCCAGCAGGCTTTTCATCTGATGCGCTCAGGCCGCCCCGGCCCGGTGCTGATCGACCTGCCGTTTGACGTGCAGATGGCCGAGATCGAATTCGACATCGACACCTACGAGCCGCTGGCCGTTTACAAGCCGACAGCGAGCCGCAAGCAGATCGAAAAAGCGCTTGAAATGCTGATGACCGCCGAGCGCCCGCTGATCGTTTCTGGCGGCGGCGTCATCAACGCCGATGCGTCGGACTTGCTGGTCGAGTTTGCTGAACTGACCGGCGTGCCAGTCATTCCCACGCTGATGGGCTGGGGCACGATTCCCGATGACCATCCGCTGATGGCCGGCATGGTGGGTCTGCAAACCAGCCACCGCTACGGCAACGCCACCATGCTCGCCAGCGATTTTGTGCTGGGCATCGGCAACCGCTGGGCGAACCGCCACACCGGCTCGCCCGAGGTGTATTGCAAGGGCCGAAAGTTCATCCACATCGACATCGAGCCGACACAGATTGGCCGCGTGTTCGCGCCTGACTACGGCATTGTGTCGGACGCCAAAGTTGCGTTGCAGTTGCTTGTTGAAGTTGCCCGCGAGTGGAAGCAGGCCGGCAAGCTGAGCAACTGGTCGGGTTGGGCGAAAGAATGCCTGGCCCGCAAGTCGTCGGTCGACTACCTGCGCAAAACCAATTTCGACACCGTGCCGATGAAGCCGCAGCGCGTCTACCAATGCATGATCAATGCGTTTGGCAAGGATGTCTGCTACATCTCGACCATCGGTTTGTCGCAGATTGCCGGCGCGCAATTCCTGCATGTTTACAAGCCGCGCCACTGGATCAACTGCGGCCAGGCCGGCCCGCTGGGCTGGACGCTGCCCGCCGCGCTGGGTGTGCGCGCCGCCGACCCGACACGCAAGATTGTGGCGCTTTCGGGCGACTACGACTTCCAGTTCATGATCGAAGAGCTGGCCGTCGGTGCGCAGTTCAAGCTGCCCTACATCCACATGGTGGTGAACAACAGCTACCTGGGCCTGATTCGCCAGTCGCAGCGCGGCTTCACGATGGACTACTGCGTGCAGCTGGGCTTTGAGAACATCAATTCGCCCAACCTCGAAAATTACGGCGTCGACCACATGAAGGTCGTCGAAGGCCTGGGCTGCAAGGGCATCCGCGTGTACCGCCAAGAGGAACTGGCGCCCGCCATCAAGCAGGCCGAAGCCTGGATGGCCGAGTTCCAGGTGCCGGTCGTGATCGAGGTCATGCTTGAGCGTGTCACCAACATCTCGATGGGCACCGAAATCGACAACATCAACGAGTTTGAAGAACTCGCCACGGATCGGGTCGATGCGCCCACCGCTGTTTCGATGCTCGACTGAAGGAGATCTTGATGCCCAAGTTTGCCGCCAACCTCACGATGCTTTTCACCGAGCATCCTTTTCTTGACCGTTTCGAGTACGCTGCCAAGGCAGGCTTCAAAGCCGTGGAATTTTTGTTCCCATATGCCTGGCCGGCTGAAGAAATCCGCCAGCGCCTGGATGCCAATAACCTGACCTTGGTGTTGCACAACCTGCCTGCCGGTGACTGGGATGCAGGCGAGCGCGGCATTGCCTGCCTGCCGGAGCGGGTGGCTGAATTCCGCGAAGGCGTGGCCAAGGCCATCGTTTATGCCAAGGCACTGGGCGTGAAGCAGCTCAACTGCCTGGCTGGTAAAGCGCCCGAAGGCGTTGCCGATGATGTGCTGCGCCAGACGTTTGTCGAGAACCTGCGCTTTGCCGCCGCCGAGCTGAAGAAGGCCGGTCTGCGCTTGTTGATCGAGCCGATCAACACCTTCGACATTCCGGGCTTTTACCTCAATCGCACCACCCAGGCGGTGTCGATTCTGGTCGAAGTCGGCGCTGACAACGCCTTCGTGCAGTACGACATCTACCATGCCCAGCGCATGGAAGGCGAGCTGGCCGCGACGATGCAGAAGTACTTGCCGCGCATCGGCCACATCCAGCTGGCCGACAACCCCGGGCGCAACGAGCCGGGCACCGGCGAAATCAACTACGCCTTTCTGTTCGCACACCTGGAACGCATCGGCTACGACGGCTGGATCGGCTGCGAATACAAGCCCGCCACCACGACCGAGGCCGGACTCGGCTGGCGCGATCAGTTTGCCGGTTAATCAATCACCACAAAAAGGAGAACACATCATGACTTCACAACCCCTCAAAATCGGTTTCGTCGGCCTCGGCATCATGGGCGCGCCCATGGCCAGCCACCTGATCCAGGCCGGTCACCAGCTGTTTGTCTACACGCTGGGCAAGATGCCTGAAGCGATTGCCAGCAGCAGCGCGACCCAATGCACCAGCGCACGCGGCGTGGCCGAGCGCGCCGACATCATCATCGTGATGGTGCCCGACACCCCTGACGTAGAGGCAGCGCTGTTCTCGGAAAAAGGCATTGCCGCCGGGCTGACCGCCGGCAAGGTGGTGGTGGACATGAGTTCGATCTCGCCGATTTCAACCAAGACGTTTGCGCAAAAAATTAACGCACTGGGCTGCGATTACCTGGACGCACCCGTGTCCGGCGGCGAAGTCGGTGCCAAGAACGCGACGCTGTCGATCATGGTCGGCGGCCCGGAGGCGACGTTCGAGCGCATCAAGCCTTTGTTCGAGCTGATGGGCAAGAACATCACGCTGGTCGGCGGCAACGGTGACGGCCAGACCGCCAAGGTCGCCAACCAGATCATCGTCGCGCTGAACATTGAAGCAGTAGCCGAAGCGCTGCTGTTTGCAGCTCGTGCCGGTGCCGATCCGGCCCGCGTGCGCCAGGCGCTGATGGGCGGATTCGCTTCCTCCAAAATTCTGGAGGTGCATGGCGACCGCATGGTCAAGCGCACGTTTGATCCGGGCTTTCGCATCGAGCTGCACCAGAAGGACTTGAACCTGGCGCTGTCCAGCGCCCGCGCGCTGGGTGTGGCCCTGCCCAACACCGCGATGGCGCAAGAGTTGTTCAACTCCTGCGTCGCCTATGGCGGCAAGGCCTGGGACCATTCGGCGATGGTCAAGGCGCTGGAGAAGATGTCGAACTTCGAGATTGGCCAGAAGGCTGAATAAAAAAGTGACGAACTGACCGAACCCGCGCCACCATGAAAACCCCCGACGTGTCTTTTGCCAAACAACAGGCGTTGCTGCGCCGCATGTTCGACGCCGCCATTGCCTCGGCCCAGCCGGCGCTTTGCATTCCTGCCCATCTGCCGGATCCGCAAAGCCTTGGGAAAGGCCGATTAATCGTGATTGGCGCCGGCAAAGCGTCGGCGGCGATGGCCCGGGCCGTCGAAGATAATTGGCCGGCTCCGCTGTCTGGTCTGGTGGTGACGCGCTACGGTTATGGCGTGCCGTGCGAACGCATCGAAATCGTCGAAGCCGCTCATCCGGTGCCCGACGCCGCCGGTGAGGTCGCCGCCCAGCGCATGCTGCAACTGGTGCAGGGACTGACGGCTGACGACCTGGTGCTGTGCCTGATTTCCGGCGGCGGCTCCTCGCTGCTGCCGCTGCCGTTGCCCGGCTTGAGCCTGCAACACAAGCAGGACATCAGCCGCGCGCTGCTGAAGTCCGGCGCAACCATCAGCGAGATGAACTGCGTACGCCGCCATCTCTCGGCCATCAAGGGCGGGCGACTGGCTGCGGCCTGCCATCCGGCCAAGGTGCTGACGCTGCTGATTTCCGACGTGCCCGGCGATGACCCGATGGACATTGCCTCGGGCCCGACCGTGGCCGACCCGACCACCTGTGAAGATGCGCTGGCCGTGATTCGCCGCTACAACATTGACGTGCCAGCCAAAGTCATGGCTGTCTTGCAAAGCGGCCGGGGCGAATCCATCAAGCCGGGCGACCCACGCCTGGCGGGCACCGAAGTGCGCATGATTGCTACGCCCCAAATGGCGCTGGAAGCGGCTGCAACCGTCGCTGCCAATGCGGGTTACACCGCCTATATCCTGGGCGATGCACTCGAAGGCGAAGCGCGGGATGTGGGCAAGGTGCTGGCCGGCATGGCGCTGCAGGTGGCCAGTCGCAGCCAGCCGTTTGAAGCGCCTTGTGTGCTGCTGTCGGGCGGCGAGACCACCGTCACCGTGCGCGGCAACGGCCGGGGCGGGCGCAATGTCGAGTGGCTGCTGGCGGCCGGCATCACCCTGAACGGCCATCCGCGCATTCATGCGATGGCGGGCGACACCGACGGCGTTGACGGACAGGAAGAAATCGCTGGCGCTTGCCTGGCACCCGATTCGCTGGATCGCGCCTGGGCGCTGGGCCTGCGGCCCAAAGACAGCCTGGCCAACAACGATGGCCACGGCTTTTTCCAGGCGCTGGGAGACTCGGTCATCACCGGCCCCACGCTGACCAATGTGAATGACTTTCGCGCCCTCCTTATCGACGCACCAACAGAGAACTAAAAAATGCGCAGAACCCGAAATGCCAAAATTGTGGCGACCCTTGGCCCCGCCAGCTCCGACAAAGACATCGTTCGCGGGCTGTTCATGGCCGGCGTCGATGTGTTCCGGCTGAACTTCAGCCACGGCAGCGCCGACGACCACCGCGCCCGCTTTGCGGTGCTGCGCGAACTGGAGCAGGAAACCGGCCGCCCCATCGGCATCCTGGCCGACCTGCAAGGCCCCAAGCTGCGCGTAGGCGTTTTTGCTGACGGCCCGGTCATGCTGGTTGAAGGTCAGCCTTTCCGCCTTGACCTGAATGAAGCGCCAGGCAACGGCCAGCGCGCTCGTTTGCCGCATCCCGAGATTTTTGCCGCCCTCGTGCCTGGCGCCGAGCTGCTGCTTGACGACGGCAAGCTGCGTCTGGAAGTCGTGAGCTGCGGCCCTGACTTTGCCGAAACCCGCGTGATGGTCGGCGGCAAGCTGTCCGAGCGCAAGGGCGTAAACGTTCCTGGCGTGGTGCTGCCCATCACCGCCCTGACCGAAAAAGACCGCCGCGACCTGGCGCTGGCACTGGAGCTGGGTGCTGACTGGATTGCCCTGTCTTTCGTGCAGCGTCCCGAGGACGTGTCCGAGGCGCGTGCGCTGATCGGGGACCGCGCTTCCATCGTCTCCAAGCTGGAAAAGCCATCGGCCATCGAGCGCCTGGACGAAATCGTCGCGCTGTCGGATGCCGTGATGGTGGCGCGCGGCGACCTGGGGGTTGAACTGCCCGCCGAACGCGTGCCGGCTATCCAGAAACGCATCATTCGCAGCGCCCGGCGCTTTGGCAAGCCCGTCATCGTGGCCACGCAGATGCTCGAATCCATGATTGACAGCCCGGTGCCCACCCGCGCCGAAGCGTCTGACGTGGCAACGGCCATTTACGACGGTGCCGACGCCGTCATGCTGTCCGCCGAATCGGCCTCGGGCAAGTTCCCGATTGAGGCGGTCAAGATGATGAACCGCATCATCGAGCAGGTCGAGGGCGACCCGCAATACCGCCAGTTGATTGACGCGTCGCACACCTCGGCCCGTCCGGGCGGCGATGTGGCAGAAGCCGTGTGCTGCGCCATGCGCCGCGCCGTCACCTTGCTGCAAGCGGCGGCCATCGTTTGCTACACCAGCTCGGGCCACACCAGCCTGCGCGCTGCGCGCGAGCGGCCCGAGTCGCCTATCCTGAGCCTGACGCCCGACATCGGCGTGGCGCGCCGCCTGGCGCTGGCCTGGGGCGTGCATTCGGTGCACATCGGCAATGTGTCCGATGTAGACCAGATGACCGAAACCGCCTGTGAAGTGGCGCGCAGCGAGAAGTTTGCTGCGGCTGGCCAGACCATCGTGGCGATTGCCGGCATGCCGTTTGGTACTCCTGGCACCACCAACCTGATCCGCATCGCCACGGTTTAAGCCGATTACCCACTGGAGCCTTTCCCCATGAGCCAGATCATCGGCCTTCGCGGCCTGGAAATCCTCGATTCGCGCGGCAACCCCACGGTTGCCGCTCAAGTCACCCTTGCCTGTGGTGCCACCGGTTATGCCGCAGCCCCGTCGGGCGCGTCCACCGGTTCGCGTGAAGCCATCGAACTGCGCGACGGCGATGCCGCGCGTTACGGCGGCAAAGGCGTTCGCACCGCCGTCAGCCATGTGAATGGCGAGCTTCGCGCCGCACTGCTGGGCCAGGACGCCAGCGACCAGGCCGCGCTGGATGCGCGCCTGATCCAGCTCGATGGCACACCGGGCAAATCCCGCCTGGGCGCCAACGCGCTGCTGGCGGTATCGCTTGCCACGGCGCGGGCTGCCGCTGCCAGCCAGGGTGTGCCGCTGTACCGCTATCTCGGGCGGCAGGACGCCTTCACCTTGCCGGTGCCGATGATGAACATCATCAATGGCGGCGCGCACGCCGACAACAACGTGGACATTCAGGAGTTCATGATCTTGCCCGTGGCCGCGCCCAGTTTTGCCGAAGGACTGCGCTGGGGCGTCGAGGTGTTTCATGCGCTCAAGTCCCAGCTCAAGGCGGCCGGCATGGCGACCTCGGTGGGCGACGAAGGCGGCTTTGCGCCCAACCTGCCGTCCAACACGGCGGCGCTGGACGTGATCTTGCAAGCGATTGAAAGCGCAGGCTTTCGGCCCGGGCGCGATATCTGGCTGGGTCTGGACGCTGCCAGCACCGAGTTTTTCCATGATGGCCAGTACGTTCTGGCGTCGGAAAACAAACGCTTTGACTCCGGCCAGTTTGTTGACTGGCTGGCCGGACTGGTGCGCCAGTACCCCATCGTGTCGATTGAAGACGGCATGGCCGAAGACGACTGGGCGGGCTGGAAGCTGTTGACCGACAAGGTCGGCCAGCAGGTTCAGCTGGTGGGCGACGATTTGTTTGTCACCGACACCGCCACCCTGAGCAAGGGCATTGCAGCCGGCGTGGCGAATGCCATCCTGGTCAAGCCGAACCAGATTGGCACGCTCAGCGAAACGCTGGCGGCGATTGAGCTGGCCACCCGCAGCGGTTACGCCGCCGTGGTGTCGCACCGCTCAGGCGAAACCGAAGACACGACCATTGCCGACATTGCCGTGGGCACGACAGCCACACAAATCAAGACCGGTTCGCTGTGCCGCTCCGACCGCGTCGCCAAGTACAACCGCCTGCTGGTGATTGAAGACGAACTGGGCAGCGCCGCTTCTTATGCCGGACTTGCGGCATTCGAGCGCTTCATCATTCCGGCTTAAATTCAAGTCAACGGTTTGAAGTCACCCTGCGCTGCATGTCGGCGCAGGGTTTTTTTTCGTAGCGGGAGTCATGGCATGTTGTTGGGACTGGTTCTGTTTTATGTGGGGGCGGTGCTCATCCTCAACGGCCTGTGGATGCTGGAGCTCATCAGCGACCGGGAAATCTGGGTCATCAACCTGTTTGTGGGCGTCCTCAGTTTGCTGGCCGCTTTCCGGCAGGCCTTCGGCGCGGATGCGGATGCCACCTCCATCAAGGCGGCTGCGCTGTCGCTGCTGTTTTCCCTGACCTATTTGTGGCTGGCCGCCAATCGCTTTAGCGGTGCTGACGGTCGCGGGCTGGGCTGGTTCAGCCTGTTCGTCGCCATCACCGCAGTGCCTGTGGCCGCCGACACGCTTCTCAATGCACAAAACACCGGGGATGTCTGGCTCGGGTTGTCGTGGGCGGCGTGGGCGGTCTTGTGGCTGCTGTTCTTTTTGCAACTGGTGCTGCGCAAGCCGGTCACGCGTATCGCGGCCTGGCTGGCGATTGGCGAAGGCGTGTTGACGGGCTGGCTGCCGGGTTATTTGCTGTTGACGGGGGTGATTGGGTAACTTTGCCAGCAACGGCAGGGCGCGCCATGCGCCAGCCGCCGATACAATGCCCGCTGTCATTGGGGAGTAGCCGCCCTTCTTTATTGAGAGGGGTTTGCGTCAACAGACTTGTGGGGCCTTGCAACAAGGCCCCGCATGGCGCAAACAGCTTTTTAGCTTGGCGAGACCTTTGACTGCACAGCCTCCAGAACTTTTTTAAAAGCTTCGGGCCGGGGATGTCGTGCAGTCATTGGTTTTTGTTCCGGCCCGAGCTGTTTTTTGTATGGAAGCTTTCCTCGTCTCGACCGGTATCGTCGGCCTCGCTGAAATGGGCGACAAAACCCAGCTTCTTGCGCTGGTGCTGGCGGCAAAATTCCGAAAACCCTGGCCCATTGTTCTGGGCATTTTGGTGGCCACAATCGCCAACCATGCGATGGCGGGCGCACTCGGCGCGTGGGTGACCACCTTCATCGGGCCGCAAACCCTGCGCTGGATACTGGGCGTTTCCTTTCTTGCGATGGCGGCGTGGATGCTGATTCCTGACCAGCTCGATGAAGACGACAGCGCCAGCAAGCCGTTGCGGTTCGGGGTGTTCGGCACCACGGTGTTCGTGTTTTTCCTGGCTGAAATGGGCGACAAGACGCAGATTGCCACCGTCATGCTGGCCGCCCGCTATGACGCCTATGTCTGGGTCGTGGCCGGCACCACGCTGGGCATGATGCTGGCCAACGCGCCGGTGGTCTGGTTGGGCAGTAAATTCATGCATCTGATTCCGCTGCGCGTGGTGCATGTCGTGTCAGCACTGGTTTTTGCCACGCTGGGCGCGCTGGCGCTGCTGGTGCCAGCATAAGCACCCGTCGGATGGCCGGATTGCTATACTGGCAACGCGCCGATTTGCTCAGCTTGCGGGCGCGTAAAAAGTACGGCTAAAGACGATTCTCCCCATTAACCCGGACTCGCCTTGGCGATGCCGGGTTTTGTTTTTTCAGCCGTGCCCCGCTGTTTTTTCTGTCCTGATCTTGAGTCTGTTTTACCGTGGATCCAACAACAGTGCCTATTTCCCCTCTCCTTGTCGCCACGCCCGAGTCGATGCATTTTGCCGACGCCTTGCTGCTGCGCAGCGGTGCCTCGATTCGTGCCTACGACCTGAGTTATGAAACCTACGGCCAGCTCAATGCCGACAAGTCCAACGCCGTGCTGGTCTGCCATGCGCTGAACGCGTCGCACCATGTGGCGGGCGTTTACCTCGACGAAGCCGGGCAGGTCAAGGACAAATCCGAAGGCTGGTGGGACACCATGATCGGGCCGGGCAAGCCGCTCGACACCAACCGGTTTTTTGTCATTGGCGTGAACAACCTGGGCTCGTGCTTTGGCTCCACCGGGCCGAAGCAAATCAACCCCGACACGGGCGAAGTGTATGGCGCTGATTTCCCGGTGGTCACGGTGCAGGACTGGGTGGAAGCACAGGCCAGGCTGCTGGACGCGCTCGGCATCCGGACGCTGGCCGCCGTCATGGGTGGCAGCTTGGGCGGCATGCAGGCACTGGCCTGGACGCTGCAATACCCGGCGCGCGTGCGCCATGCGGTGGTGGTGGCCAGCGCGCCCAACCTGACGGCTGAAAACATTGCCTTCAACGAAGTCGCACGCCGCGCCATCGTCACCGACCCCGACTTTCATGGTGGCCACTTTTACCGCTACGGCGTGCTGCCCAAACGCGGCCTGCGCATCGCCCGCATGATCGGCCACATCACCTACCTGAGCGACGACGTGATGAACGCCAAGTTTGGCCGACAGCTCAGGCGTGCGGTGACCGAGGACGGCCTGGCCGGCGTTTACAACTACAGCACGCAAGACGTTGAATTTGAAATCGAAAGCTACCTGCGCTACCAAGGCGACAAGTTCGCCGAATACTTTGACGCCAACACCTATTTGCTGATCACCCGGGCACTCGACTATTTCGACCCGGGGGCTGAATTCGGCGGCGACCTGAGCCGCGCGCTGGCGCAGGCCCGCGCCAAATTTTTAATCGTGAGCTTCACCACCGACTGGCGCTTTTCCCCGGCGCGCAGCCGCGAAATCGTCAAGGCCCTGCTCGACAACCAGATCGATGTGAGTTATGCCGAGATCGACGCGCCGCACGGGCATGATGCCTTTTTGCTCGATGACGCTCGCTACATGGGCGTCGTACGCTCTTATTTCGAGAGCAAGGTGACGGTATGAACGGAACGACGCAAATCAATCTGCCGCCGTCGCCGGACCAGTTGTCGATTGCCCGGCTGGTGCCTAAGGGTTCGCGCGTGCTCGACTTGGGGTGTGGCAACGGCGCCTTGCTCGACTACCTGATCCGGGAGCGCGGCTGCTCGGGCTACGGCGTCGAGATTGATGACGCCAACGTGCAGGCCTGCGTGGCGCGTGGCGTCAACGTGATCCAGTTCAACCTTGAAGACGGGCTGGCGCTGTTTGGCGACGCGTCGTTTGATGTGGTGCTGCAAATTGACACGCTGCAGCATTTGCGCAATGCCGAAGTCATGCTGCGCGAAACCGCGCGCGTGGGCCGTATCGGCGTCGTGGCGTTTCCCAATTTTGCCCACTGGCCGAACCGGCTGGCGGTGCTGCGCGGGCGCATGCCGGTGACCAAGGTGCTGCCTTACCAGTGGTACGACACGCCCAATATTCGCGTCGGCACGCTGCGCGACTTTGCCGCGCTGGCCCGGCAAAACCAGCTGGAAGTGCTCGATACGTTTGGGTTGCAGGACGGCCAGGAAATCCGTTTCTGGCCGAATGCGCGCGCCAGCCGGGCGGTGTTCAAGCTGCAACGCGCCTGACACTGCGGCAGACGAAATACGACGCCACAGGGCATTGATATTTCGTTTTCAGCGCCCAGCGCGCCGGCCCGCGTTTCCTTGCGCGAGGCCTTGAAATTCTGGCCGCTGCCCGGCTTCATCAGCTTTGGCGGGCTGTGGTCGGAGTGATGGCCAATATTGCTCTGTTTTTCATAGCTGCCAGCGCACGTCCAGCAAGCACAAGACGGGGTTTTGATGCAAAAAACGACATCGCGGCGCTCACGGGGAGGCATGCTGGCGGCGCTGGCCTTGTGCCAGTTCCCGTGAAGCGTCATTTCGGTGATGGCCGCTTTAGCCTTGGCCGGCCTTGCGCTGTGTTGACGCGCTGCGGCTGACCGCATCCCTGCAAACGCCGGGCCTGCCGCGTGCCGCCGACGCGCTCCGCCGGCGGTATGCTCAGGCGCATGCACGTCTCCCCTGAAAGTCCCCGCGCTGCTTCGGCGCGCCGCCTCGCAGGCCGCCTGCTTGAGCGGCTGTTCGGCCCCTGGGTTCACTGGGTCACACCGGCCACGCTGCGGATTGACGCGATGGCCGGCCTGCTGGGCGCGGTGCTGGTGCTGCCGCAAGGCATTGCCTTTGCCACGCTGGCCGGGTTACCGCCCGAATATGGCCTTTACACGGCGGTGGTGCCATGCATCATTGCCGCGCTGTTCGGCTCCAGCTGGCATGTCATGTCGGGGCCGACCAATGCCAATTCACTGGCGCTGTTTGCCATGCTGTCGCCGCTGGCCCTGGCCTTCAGCCCGGCCTACATTCAACTGGCGCTGGCCGTGACCGTGATGGTGGGCGTGCTGCAGTGGCTGATTGGCGCGCTGCGGCTGGGCATGCTGGCCAATTTCATTTCGCCGTCCGTGCTGTTCGGTTTCACCTCCGGGGCGGCGCTGCTGATTGCCGTGCATGCCTTGCCCGATTTTCTGGGCATTGCCGCCTCGCCCGAACACGGCGCGGGCGCGGTGCTGGCGCATGTGTTCACGCAACTGCCGTCGGCGCAACCTGCCGCGTTGGCTGTGGCCGCCATCACGCTGGCCATCGCGCTGGGGCTGCGCCGCTATCGCCGCAACTGGCCCTACATGCTGATCGGGCTGGTGGTGGCAACGACGCTGGCCTGGGTGTGGACGCGCTTTCTGGGTGGCGGCGCAACACCGGCTTCGTCACTGCGCTTGATCGGGCAAATCGCCACGCCTTGGCCGCGTTTCGAGCTGCCGCGCATCAGCTGGGCGCAGGCGTCAGACCTGGTGGGCCTGGCGTTTGCGCTGACCATCGTGGCGCTGGGCCAGGCGATTTCGATTGCCAAGACCGTGGCCATGCACTCGGGCCAGCGCATTGATGCCAACCGTGAATTTCGGGGGCAGGGGCTGTCGAACATCATCGGCGGGTTTTTTTCCAGCTACGTGTCTTGCGGCTCGATGAACCGTTCCATGCCGAATCTGCAAGCCGGTGCCCGAACGCCGCTGGCGTCGGTGTTCTCGGCGCTGCTGCTGCTGGCGCTGGTGGCGGTCAGCTCGCAGTTGCTGGCGCAGATTCCCATGGCCGCGCTGTCGGCGCTGCTGCTGCTGGTGGCGCTGAGCCTGCTGGACTTTGCGCGCTGGCGTCAGTTGTTCAACCTGAGCCGCACCGATTTTGGCGTGGCGCTGGCCACGATGGTGGCGACGGTCACGATCCGGCTGGAAATGGCCATTTTGCTCGGCATGCTGCTGTCGCTGATGTCGTTTTTGTACCGTACCTCGCGGCCCGCGATGCGCAGCATGGGTTTTGACAGCCGCGCGAAGGATCGGCAGTTTGTGGTCATCGACACGCCCGACGACGCCGATGCGCCGCCGCATCCGGTCTTGCCGGAATGTCCGCAACTCAAGTTGCTGCGCATGGAAGGCGAGGTGTATTTCGGCGCGACCCAGCATGTGGCCGACATCCTGCACGCCTTGCGTAGCCAGCCGAATCCGCAAAAGCACCTGCTGGTGATGGCCAAGAGCATGAACTTCATTGATCTGGCGGGGGCCGAACTGTGGGAAGCCGAACTCGCCGCGCGCCGCGCGATGGGTGGCAACCTCTACTTTCACCGGCCACGCCCGGAGGTCATCCGCATGTGGCGCAAGACCGGATTTACCGACGTGCTGGGGCCGGAACACCAGTTTTCCGACAAATTCACCGCCATTGCCACCATTTTCACCAAGCTCGACCCGGAGATTTGCCGGCATTGCAGTGCCCGGATTTTCCGGGAGTGTGCTTCTGTTCCACCACCACCCGATGCTGCAGCTGCAGTTGAGCCAAAAGGCTGAACCCGTCATGAAAGCCAGATCCGGCATACCCGCGCCGCTGCGCCTTCACTTTGACCTGACCACGGTGCGCCTTTTCATCGCCACGGCCGACACCGGCAGCATTACCCGGGCTGCCGAGCGCATTTGCCTGGCGCCTGCGGCAGCTTCTCGCCGGATGAAAGAACTCGAAGCGCAATTCGGTGTCGAGCTGTTCCAGCGACGGCCGCATGGCATGGCGCTGACGGATGCCGGAAGGGCGTTGCTGGCCCATGCGCGCGGCATGGCGCATGCGGTCGCTCGCATGCATGACGATGCCCAGGCGTTTCGGCGCGGCGACAAGGGTGTGGTGCGCATTGCCGCTTGCACGTCGGTGGTGCTGCAGTTTTTGCCGCTGGATCTGCGGCGCTGCCAGATGGATTTTCCGGGCATCAACATTGATTTGCAGGAACTCAATAGCGGCGGTGTGATTCAGGCCGTCAGCCGTGGTGTGGCTGACATTGGTCTGTACGAAAGCACTTTGGGTGCCGTTGCCTTGCCGTCGCTGCCTTATCACGAAGACCGGCTGGTGCTGGTGACGCACCGAGACCATCCACTGGCTGATCGACGGCGCGTACGGCTCGAAGATTTCCTGCCGTATGAAGTGATTGGCCTGGGCGAAGACTCTGCGATTTCCGCCACCCTGGCGCGCGTTGCGGCTGAGGTCAACTGTTCGCTGCACATGCCGATCCGGGTCAGAAGTTTTGAAAGCATGACGGCCATGATTTCCGAGGGCATCGGCATTGGTGTCATGCCCAAGAAGGTGGCCCGAGCTTTTGCGGCAGGCAAGCGGTTTTGCCGTCTTGATATTGAAGGCGACTGGGCCGCGCGGCGCTTTGTGCTGTGCCACCAGCCGGTGCAATCCATGTCTTCTGCGGCGCTCACCGTGGTGCAGGCACTGGCCGGTGTGAATTCGCCAATGGCGAATCCTGCCTGAGCAAATGAATGATGGCGCCTGGTGCGCCGGGCCCCTACAGTGCACAAGGATCGGTGTGGCACTTTGCCCCGCTGCTTCCCACGACAACGGAGACACCTGCCATGACATTCACACGGATGCGCCCTGTCGCTTTCGCCTTTACCCTTGCCGCTGTCACGCTGACGGCTTCATTTTCCAGCCATGCCCAGGCGGTCTTTCCCAGTAAACCGATCCGCATCAACGTAGGCGCGTCAGCCGGTGGTGGCACCGACATCATTGCCCGGCTGTTTGCCGAAAAAATGAGCGGGCCACTGGGTCAGCCCATCCTGGTGGACAACCGGCCGGGCGCTGCCAATACCATCGCCGCCGACCTGACGGCAAAATCACCACCGGATGGCCATACCCTGCTGATGGCCACCAACTCGCCGCAAGTGATTGCGCCCCATCTGATCAAGCTCAATTTTGACCCGCTCAAGCAGCTGACACCGGTCGGCATGGTGGTGGTGGTGCCGCATGTGTTGCTGGTCAGAAGCGACTACGCGGCAAAAAATTTCAAGGAATTGCTGGCCACGATCAAGAGCCAGCCTGACAGCGTTCGCTATGCCTCGTCAGGCATGGGCAGCGTGCAACACATCGCCGGCGAACTCTTCATGGCGGCTACCGACACCCGGATGACCCATATTCCCTACAAAGGCAGTTCCCAGGCGCACCAGGACATCCTGGCCGGTCAGGTTGAGCTGATGCTGGACACCACGTCGTCGGCCATGAACCTGATCAAGTCCGGAAAATTCCGGGCACTTGCCGTGACAACGCCCAAACGCGCCGCCGAGTTGCCCGATGTGCCGACATTGGCTGAGCTCGGTGTCAAGGGCGCTGAGATGAGCACTTGGTACGCCATGTACGCGCCGACCGAGACGCCGCCCGCCGTACTCGACCGTCTGGGTCTTGAGTTCAACAAGGCCTTGCGCCTGCCGGAAGTGCAGACCAAGCTCAAGGGCCTGGGCGGTGAACCCTCGACGTTGACGCGCGAGCAATTTGTGCAGTTGCAGTCCACTGACAACGCACGTTTTGCCGCCCTGATCAAAGAACGCAACATCAAACTGGACTGAATTTCATGCTTCCCCATATTGCATTGACCATTGGCGACCCTGCGGGCATAGGCCCTGAAATCGTCGCCCGCCTGCTGGCCGATCCGGCCACCGCAACCAAAGCCCATATTCACTTGATCGCCAGCCAGGAAGCGCTGCAAGCCGGTGCACGTGCCGCTGGTGTGCCGATGCCGGTGGCAGGACCGAACCTGGAGCTGGTCGATTGGGCTGGCCGCGATGCACGCTTCACCCCGTCGCATGCGGGCGAAGCCAACGGACGCTTCATTCTGGACAGCCTGACGCTGGGCACGCAGATGGTGACCCGCGGGCAGGCCGACGCGCTGTGCTTTGCGCCACTCAACAAAGGCGCGATGCGTCTGGGCGGCATGCACGAAGAAGACGAAATGCGCTGGTTCGCCAAGTTGCTCGACTACAGCGGGCCCTGCGGCGAATTCAATGTACTGGGGCCGATGTGGACGGCGCGCGTGACCTCGCATGTGGCATTGAAGGAAGTTTCGGGCCTGCTCACGCCCGAAGGCGTTGCTGGCGCCATCCGTATGCTGACCGACGCCCTGCGCGCGGCCGGCGTGGCACAACCGCGCGTCGGCGTCTGCGGTCTCAATCCGCACAACGGCGACAACGGCAACTACGGCACGGAAGAAACCGACATCATCGAACCGGGCATCCGGCTGGCTGACGCTCAGGGCTTCCCGGCGCTGGGCCCCTATCCGGCCGACACTATTTTTCTGCGTGCACGCCGGGGTGACCTGGACGGTATCGTCACCATGTACCACGACCAGGGCCAGATCGCCACCAAGCTGCTGGGCTTTGACATCGGTGTCACGGTCGAGGGCGGCTTGCCCATCCCGGTGACTACGCCGGCGCACGGCACCGCCTACGACATCGTCGGTCAGGGCACGGCGCAGGCCACCGCCATGACCAGCGCCTTTGATCTGGCCTGCCGCATGGGCATCAGCCACCGCGCCCGTCGTGATGCACAGCAGACCCTCTTGCCTGCATCTGCGCTTCTGCCCGTTTGACTGGGCGGACGCAAGGTGGCAAAACTCCCCCTGGGTTGACCACAAGCGCAAGGTCAAGTCGAAGGCTGGAGCGATCTGCGAGCCCAGGCTGTACGGACTCTCGGCTGACTGAAATCGCGCTCATTGCCCTAGCGGACTTGCAGCGACAGGCTCTCAAAACCACTGGACGGATAGACCGCCAGCGCAGGCAGCTTGCCGTCGGGCAGGCTGATCATCTCCGTCTGCGCCAGCAATTCCTCCATCACCACGATCAGCTCCATGCGGGCCAGCGGCGCACCGGGGCAGACGTGAATGCCGGCGCCGTACAGCAGGTTGGCGGCCGGATCGCGGTCGAGCCGGAATTCGTCGGGCGCGCTGAAGACTGCCGGGTCGCGGTTGGCGGCAATCCAGTTCAGCGACACGCGATCGCCTGCGCCGATTTGCCTTCCGCCCATTTCCACCGCCCGTGTGGCCACGCGCCGATTTGCCACCAGCGGGCCGTGAATCCGCAGGATTTCCTCAATCGCCGCAGGCAGCAGCGAGGGCTGCGCGCGCAGGCGTTGCTGCAGCGCCGTGTGCTCGGCCAGGTAATGCGCCAGGATGCCGATGGACGCGGCAATCGTGCCAACTTCGCCGACTGTCCAGTTTCGCAAAATGCTGGCAATCTCGTCGTCCCGCAGCGGCCGCCCGTTGACTTGCTGCATCCGCAGGCTGGCGGCAATGTCGTGTTCAGGGTGCGCGCCCGGCGTGTGCCGGCTGCGCAGCAAATCGTCCACATAGCCCTCGAATTCACGCGCGATGCTGGCCATCGCAACCCGGTCACCGGCCAGCGTGGCCTGGTGGTTCTTGCGTGTCCAGAGGCGCAGGGCTTCGTGCATGGGCGCTGGCCAGCCCAGAAATTCACATTGCACCTGCACGGCAAAGGGATGTGCCAGCGCGTCCATCAGTTCGATGTTTTCGTGTGCAAGCAAGGACGCGACGTGTACGGCAGCGATCTGGCGGCAGGCCGGTGCAAACGCCGCCATGCGCCCGGGCGCGAAATAAGGCTCGATCAGGCGGCGATAAGCGGTGTGTTCGGGCGGATCCATGCCGTTGGGCACCGAAACGTGGCTGGAGACGACGCTGCTGAAGGTGGCGGGGTCGTGCAGCGCACGCACCACATCGGCGTGGCGAAACACCGACCAGCCCAGAAAATCACTGTGCGCTACCGGGCAGCGCTCGCGCAGGGTGTCAAAAGCGGCGCGCTGGTCGCGCAGAACTTCGTCGCTGGCCGGATTCCAGTCGTCTTGGGTGAGGTGTTTCATGCCGCTGTCCATGATCTTGAGATGTCGCGCCACCGGCCCGCAAAACGCATGCCCCTTGACCCTGACGCTACCGGGCATTATTGAACTGGTGCTGTTGGCCGATATTGCGCTGGGTCAAGAGGTGCGGCAGGCGACCGCTGCAATGCAAAAAATCGCGGGCCACTCAGCGCAAGCGTAGCGGTGCCTAACCCGCCAGTCCGCTCAAAATCGGACAATCGGGCCGGTCGTCGCCAGCGCAGCAATGCGCCAGTTGCTGCAGCGTTTGCCGCATCGCCTCCATTTCGGCAATGCGGCGTTCCAGATCGGCGACATGCGCCTGCGCGATGCGTTTGACATCGGCGCTGGCACGCTGCTTGTTTTGCCACAGCTTGAGCAGCTCGCCGATCTCGGCCATGCTGAAGCCCAGCAGCCGGGCGCGGCGGATGAAGCGCAGGGTGTGGACTTCCTTTTCGCCATATTGCCGGTAGCCGGCGTCGGTGCGGTGCACCGTGGGCAGCAGGCCCAGCGATTCGTAATGCCGCACCATCTTGGCCGACACGCCCGACTGGCTGGCGGCCTGACCGATATTGAACGGGCCTGCGCTCACAGGCGTTACAGATTTTTCAGGGCTTTTAACGGCCGTCATCATTTCGAGCTTCCTTTCCAGCGCCGCAGCAGCAGCGCATTCATCACCACGCTGAAACTGCTGAAGGCCATCGCCGCACCGGCGATCACCGGGCTGAGCAGTCCGAACGCCGCCAGCGGAATGCCGACCGCATTGTAGAAAAACGCCCAGAACAGGTTTTGCCGGATCTTGGCGTAGGTGCGGCGCGAGATGTCGATGGCGTCGGCCACCAGCGCCGGGTCGCCGCGCATCAGCGTGATGCCGGCGGCCTGCATTGCCACATCGGTGCCGGTGGACATGGCAATGCCCACGTCGGCGGCCGCCAGCGCGGGCGCGTCGTTGATGCCGTCCCCCACCATCGCCACGCGACCGCCGTCTTTCAGTTGATTTTTCAGCTGGCCGATGATGGCGGCCTTGTTTTCAGGCAGGACCTGAAAATGCACGATGTCGATGCCAAGCTGCTTCGCCACCGCCTCGGCGCTGCCCTGGTTGTCGCCGGTGACCAGCGCGGTCTGGATGCCGAGCGCATGCAGGCTGGTGACGGCGGTGGCGGCGCTGGCCTTGACGGTGTCGCCAAAGGCCAGCAGCGCCAGCAGTTGGGGTGCGCCCGTCACATCGGCCAGATAAGACACGGTGCGGCCTTCGGCCTCCAGCGCCTTGGCGCGCGCGGCGAAGGTGCCCAAGTCCACGTTCAACTCCTGCATGAAGCGCGGGCTGCCCAGGCGCAGTTGATGGCCCTCGACCACCGCCGAAACGCCGCGCCCGGCTACCGCGCGGACTTCAGACGCCGCCGGCACGCTGCGTTCTTCCTGCGCGGCCAGTTGCGTGACCGCTTTGGCCAGCGGATGCTCGCTGCCCGACTGGATGGCGGCGGCCCAGCCCAGCGCCTCGTCGCGCGAAATCCCGGCGGGTTCCAGCGCCACCAGTTCGGGCTTGCCTTCGGTCAGCGTGCCGGTCTTGTCGAAGGCGACGATCTTCACCTGGTGCGCCACTTCCAGCGCTTCGGCGTCCTTGATCAAAATGCCGTGCCGCGCCGCCACGCCGGTGCCGGCCATGATGGCGGTCGGCGTCGCCAGCCCGAGCGCACACGGGCAGGCAATCACCAGCACCGCGACGGCGTTCAGGATGGCGGTTTCCCAGTTGCCTGTCGCCAGACCCCAGCCGAGCAGCGTGACGGCGGCGATGCCGATGACCACCGGCACAAACACCGCGCTGACCTGATCGACCAGCCGCTGGATTGGCGCTTTTTTGGCCTGCGCCGATTCGACCATGCGCACGATGCGCGCCAGCGTGGATTCCGCGCCGATGGCTGTGGTGCGCACGATGATCAGCCCTTCGGCATTGACCGCGCCGCCAGTGACATGGTCGCCGGCCTGCTTGCTGACCGGCAGGCTTTCGCCGGTGATCAGCGACTCGTCCACTTCGGTCGTGCCTTCAATGATTTCGCCGTCGACCGCGATGCGTTCGCCCGGCCGCACGACGACCTGATCGCCGACCTTGACCGCGCTGATCGCCACATCCGTGTCCACGCCGTCACGCCGAAGCCGGGCGGTTTCAGGCCGCAGCGCATTGAGTGCGCGAATGGCTTCGGTGGTTTGCCGCTTGGCGCGCGCTTCCATCCATTTGCCCAGCAGCACCAGCGTGATGACGACCGCCGACGCTTCAAAGTAGAGGTGCGGCATGCCGTCAGCGCCCTGCGTGAGCAGCAGGTAAACGCTCAGCCCGTAAGCCGCCGATGTGCCGATGGCCACCAGCAAGTCCATGTTGCCCGCGCCGGCGCGCACCGCCTTCCAGCCCGCCTTGTAAAACCGCGCACCAAGCCAGAACTGCACCGGCGTAGCGAGCAGCCACTGAATCCAGCCGTCCAGCATCCATTCCTTGCCAAACAGCATGCCGACCATCGGCAGCGCCAGCGGCGCCGACAGTGCGGCGGCGACGGCAATCGGCCACCAGGGCGCGCCGGAGGGTGTGGCCGGGCGGGCGCCGGTGGCGGCATCCGGAATCGCCTCCGCGCAGTAGCCGGCTTTTTCCACCGCTGCAATGAGCCGGGGCAGGGCGGCCGCGTTACTCGTCAGCGTGACTTCGGCGGTTTCCGTCGCCAGATTGACTTCGGCTGACAGCACGCCGGGCACCTGTTTGAGTACTTTTTCAACCCGCGCCACGCAGGATGCGCAGGTCATGTCGCCAATCTTCAAGCGTACCGACGCCTCGCCCAATGCGGCACCTGCTGTGTTGCCCACGGCATAACCGGCTTTTTCTACCGCCGCCTTCAGCATGTCCAGCGTGACTTCGCGGCCCGCCTTGACGCTGGCGTGTTCGGTGGCGAAATTGACGCTGGATTCCTTCACGCCCGGCGTAGCGGCCAAGGCTTTTTCAACCCGCGCCACGCACGAGCCGCAGGTCATGCCTTCCACGGGAAAGCGCCATTCCTTCAAGGCGGAGGCGGGGGCTAGCGGGGCTGGCAGGGTGTGGCTGGCGCTCATGCGTGTCTCCTGAAAATGCGACGATGTAGCAAGTCTGAACCTTTCCATCATGGCAGGGTCAAGCCCTGGCTGATAGTAACCCTGACGGGGTTCAGGATTTTCACAAACCCCCATTGACTTTGCCATCGTGGGAAGCTTCAGACTCTCCTTTTGAAACGTGACAAAGCTTCATCCGGCTTTGAGTTGTTCCTGCAAAAACAGGAATGACAGCGTGCATCCTGGCCTTTCAACTTTTACTTCTTAAGGAAACATCATGGAATTCAATGTTCCCAACATGAGCTGCGGTCACTGTGTCGGCGTTATCACCAAGACGCTTCAGCAACTCGATGTCAACGCCAAAATCAGCGTCGACCTGCCGGCCAAAAAAGTCAGCGTCGAGACGGCGCAAGATCGCCAAGCCGTGGCCGATGCACTGGCCGAGGCGGGTTACCCGACGCATTAAAGCTGCCGGGGCGCCGTGATCACCAGCACTTGCACAGTGTGGCGGGGCGTCTCGATAAAATGACGCTTCCCTTCACTTCCGTCAGTGCCTGTGTCAGACCGTTCTGCTGTGTTGCTTCAATACCTGTTGCCTAAACAGGCACTCACCCATTTCGCCGGTTGGGTCGCTTCGCGTGAGCGCGGCTGGGTGACCACCGAAATCATCCGCCGCTTTGTTGCCAAATACCGCGTGAACATGGACGAGGCGCTCGACTCTGACATCAGCGTCTACCGCACCTTCAACGAATTTTTCACCCGCGCCCTGAGGCCCGGCGCGCGGCCTGTTGCGCAGGCTGCGCTGGTTTGTCCGGTCGATGGCGCTATCAGCCAGTTTGGCCCGATTGCAGGCGACCAGCTTTTTCAAGCCAAGGGCCACCACTATTCGACCACCGCGCTGGTCGGCGGCGATGCAGCGCTGGCGGCGCAATACGACGACGGCAGCTTTGCCACGATTTACCTGAGCCCCCGGGACTACCACCGGATTCACATGCCGTGTGCAGGCCGCTTGACGCGCATGATTTATGTGCCGGGCGACTTGTTTTCGGTCAACCCCGTCACAGCGCGCGGCGTGCCAGGCTTGTTTGCGCGCAACGAACGCGTGGTGTGTGTGTTTGAGTCGGCGCGCGGGCCATTTGTGCTGGTGCTGGTTGGCGCGACGATTGTCGGCAGCATGGCGACCGTCTGGCATGGGGTAGTGAATCCGCCGCGCAGCAAGGCGGTGCGCGAATGGCGTTACCCGGCGGCGGGGCAGCCTGAGGTGATGTTGAAGCAAGGCGAGGAAATGGGCCGGTTTTTGCTCGGCTCCACCGTCGTCATGCTGTTTCCCAAAGGGCCGCTACGCTTTAACCCCGACTGGGTGCCAGGTGGTGCGGTGCGGCTGGGTCAGGTCATGGCCGACTGACGCGCGCCCCGGCTTTAAAGCCGGAGCCCTTGGGGCCTTGCCAAGCCCCGCCTCTTTCAGCCTTACATGTTTTTCAGCTTGGTGATCTTGGTGCCTTCCACCGTCAGGTTGGCCATCAGCCCCTTGTTGGTCATGACAAACACATTCACCGGCTGCGTGACCGTGTTCAGGTCGATGTCGCCGTTGACACCGGCCTTGATGACCGCCACTGACCCATCGACGCCGGCCGTCCAGCCTTTGCTGTTCTGGAACTTGTCCAGCGCTTCTTGCGTCATGAACAAAAACACCACAGCCTTTGACTGTGCGCCGATTTGCAAACCGAACGATGCGCTGGCAGTGCTGTAGTAATCGACGCTCCGGCCATTCACGCGCAAGGCGCCTTCGCCGTATTCACCGCCAATGCCCAGGCCGGCTGCCAGCACAGAAGGAAATACCAGCACGCCGCGCGCTTTGCTGACCAGTTCGCGCGAACCGGGAATGGTGGCAGACAGCTTGCTCAGCGTGGCGTCCACACTGGAGTCAATCTCCTGGCGTTTGCCGGTGTGGGTGCCGCCCGACATGGGCGTGGTCGAGCAGCCGGCCAATACCAGCGTCGCAGCACCGAGCAGCATGACAGATTGGGTGAGGAATTTTCTTTTGAGCATTGCAGTTCTCCATGAGGTTGTGGATCAAAGGCCGAATAAACAGTTTTATTGTGGAGGGCGCGTGCGGCTTGTCAATCAGACAGTGGCGTGTCATGCGCAGTGCGGGGCCGAAGTCACATCCGCTGGTTGAAGGGCGACAGCAGGCGTAAAGTCAACCTCTTGCAGCATTGCGCTGAGTTTTCACTTCTGAAAGTCCCGCCATGAACGCCCCTTTGCACCGGGAAATCCCCGCCAGCATCCTCAACGCCGCCCAGGCGCTGTCCCAGGTCACGACCCAGTGGGACGATGACATCGTCCAGCAGCTGACCGACTACATCGCCATTCCCGCCAAGTCGCCGAGCTTTGATGCCGACTGGGCGCAGCACGGCCACATTGACACCGTGATGCGCCATGCTGCCACCTGGGTGGAGGCGCAAAAAGTCGAAGGCTTGACGCTGGAGATCGTCCGGCTCGAAGGCCGCACGCCGGTGTTGTTTTTTGAAATCCCGGCCACCCGCGCCGGCTCGACGCAAACCGTCCTGATGTATGGGCACCTCGACAAGCAGCCTGAGTTCACCGGCTGGCGCAATGACCTGAGCCCTTGGAAAGCCACCTACGAAGACGGCAAGCTCTACGGCCGGGGCGGCGCCGACGACGGTTATGCGGTGTATGCCAGCATCGCCGCCGTGCAGGCGCTAAAAAGCCAGAACGTGCCGCACCCGCGCATCGTCGGCTTGATTGAAACCTGCGAGGAAAGCGGCTCTTATGATCTGCTGCCCTATATCGATGCCTTGAAAGACCGGCTCGGCGAGGTGGCACTGGTGGTCTGCCTGGACTCGGGTGCCGGCAATTACGACCAGCTTTGGCTGACCACCAGCCTGCGCGGCAACGCCGCCGGCGTGCTCAAGGTCGAAGTGCTGACCGAAGGCGTGCATTCGGGCGACGCCAGCGGCCTGGTGCCGTCGAGCTTTCGCATCATGCGCCACGTGCTCGACCGGCTGGAAGACAGCGCCACTGGCCGGCTGTTGCCGCAAAGCTTTCACTGCGAAGTGCCTGCCGACCGCATGGCGCAGGCACAAGCCACCGCGAAAATCCTGGGCGACGAGCTGTACAAACGCTTTCCGTGGGCGCATTACGACTGCGAAGGCGCGACCGCCTTTGCGCTACCGACCACCACCGACCCGGTCGAGGCGCTGCTCAACCGCACCTGGCGGCCCACGCTGAGCGTGACCGGCGCTGAGGGTTTTCCGTCCTTTCGTGACGCGGGCAATGTGCTGCGCCCCTACACCGCCTTCAAGCTGTCGCTGCGCTTTCCGCCGCTGATTGATGCCGGCGTGGCGGTGCAGGAACTCAAAAAGCTGCTCGAAGACAACGCGCCCTACCAGGCGAAAGTCACTTTCGAGGGCGGCGGTGGCGCCTCTGGCTGGAATGCGCCCAGCAGCGCACCGTGGTTTGACACCGCCCTGAACGCCGCATCGCAGAACTTCTTTGGCGCGCCCTGCGGCACGATGGGCCAGGGCGGCACGATTCCGTTGATGGGGATGCTGAGCAAAGGATTCCCGAAAGCGCAAATGATGGTCTGCGGCGTGCTCGGCCCCAAGAGCAATGCGCACGGGCCCAACGAGTTCTTGCATGTGCCGTATGCCAAGAAGCTGACGGCGGCGGTGGCGCAGGTGATGGCCAGCGTGCCGGGCTAAAGCTTGCCTAATAAGGCAAATTTAAGTAAAAAGTGCCTGATGCGCAGGCAGCACGTGCGCAAGCAGCTATAAAAAAAGGAGTGCGTCAGGCTGCGCCTAAGCCTGGCGCAGCTTGCGCTGCGACAGGGCCAGCCAGCCCAGCGCCAGCCCGGTCAGGCTGAGCGGCAGCAGCGAGCCAAGGTTCAGCAGCGTCCAGCCTTGCGTGGTCACCAGCACACCCGACGCCAGCGACGACACCGCCAGCACGGCAAACACGCAAAAATTCAGCGCGCCTTGTGCCTTGTCTTTTTCTTCGGGCCGATACGCTGTCAGCGCCAATGTGGTGGCGCCGGTGAACAGGAAGTTCCAGCCCAAGCCCAGCAAAAACAGCGCCGCCACAAACTGCTGAAATTCGACGCCTGACAGCGCGATTGCCACGCAGGCGATGTTCAGCGCCAGCCCGGTCGCCATGATGGGCAGCGTGCCAAAGCGCTTGATCAGGTGGCCGGTAAAAAAGCCCGGCGCGAACATGCCGATCACATGCCATTCCAGCACCCAGGCCACGTCGGAAAACGGCAGGCCGCAGACCTGCATGGCAATCGGCGTGGCGGCCATCAGCAGGTTCATCACGCCGTAGCCGAGCGCGCCGGCGCTGGCGGCGACGATGAACACCGGCTGGCGCATGATGACGCCCAGCGGCCGGCCACCGCCGCTGGCATGTTTCGGCGGCGGCGGTGGAAACTCGATGAAGGCCAGCAAGACTATCGCCAGCAGCGCCACGCCAGCCAGCGCCAGGTAGGCACCGGCAAACGGCACGTCGGTCAGGCTGCGCGTGCCGGCGGCCAGGTTGGGCCCGGCCACCGCGCCAATCAGGCCGCCGGCCATGACCAGCGAAATGGCTTTTTCACGAAACGCCGGCAGTGCCAGCTCGGCGGCGGCGAAGCGGTAGAGCTGCGCATTGGCGTTGTAGTAGCCGGCCACCAGCGTGGCCGCCACCAGCAGCCAGAAATTGCGGCTGTAGGCCGCGTAGCAGCACAGCAAGGCCGACGCCAGGCCGACGAGCAGCCCGAGCTGGAACGAGGTCTTGCGGCCAAAGCGGCGCTGGGTGTGCGCCACCAGCCCGGTCGACAGCGCCCCGCCGACCACATACGCCATCACCGGCAGCGTGGCCATCCAGCCCAGCGGCGCCAGGCTCAAGCCGACCAGGCCGTTGATGGCGATGAAGGTGACGTTGTTGGTCAGGAACAAGCCCTGGCAAATCGTCAGCAGCCAGAGGTTGCGGTTCATGCGTTTGCGTCCAGGTTCAATCGAGGTTTAGTCGAGGCTTCAGTCGAGATTCAGCAGCGACAGGCAGGCCAGCGGCGCGGTTTCGGCGCGCAGCACACGCGGGCCCAGCGTGACCGGGTTGAAGCCGCAGGCGATGGCGGCGGCTTCTTCGGCTGCGCTCAGCCCGCCCTCGGGGCCGTTCAGAAAGGTCAGGGCGCTGCCTGGCGGGGCGGCGGCGATGGCCTGGCGCAGCGGGCGGCTTCCGTCCTGCAGCGACAGCAGCAGCCGCATGCCAGGTTCCAGAGGCAGGGCGGCAGTCTTTTTCAGCCAGTCGGCCAGCGTCACCACGTCATGCACGCGCAGCAGGCGGTTGCGGCCGCATTGTTCGCTGGCGGCCATGGTGATGCCTTGCCAGTGCGCGACCTTCTTGTCGGCACGCTCGGCTTTCAGGCGCAGCACGCTGCGCTCACTCATTACCGGCTGGATGCTGGCGGCGCCGAGTTCGGTGGCTTTTTCAATCAGCCAGTCCATGCGGTCGTTGGCCGGCATGCCGACCACCAGATGAAGGGCGCGGCTGGCTTCGCGCGCCGTGGCGGTGAACGCGCCGATAGTGACATCCACATCGCTGCGGCCCATGCGCTCGACCGTGGCGTCGAATTCGCCTTCCGCGTCGCCCCGGCCATTGAACAAAGTGATGTGCCCGCCCGGCTGCAGGCGCAGTACCTGCACATGGCGCGCGGTTTGGTCGGGCAGCGTGACGCTCTGGCCGGGAACCAGCGCAATATCGGCGTAAAAACGGGCGCTCATGGCGTGTGGGCTGGTTTGAAAGAAACCTGATTTACTATCAAATCAATAGCTGCTTGCGCCCGTCCAGCCTGCACACAAGGCCGATTTGACCTCAAAACGTGTACCCCACACGGGTTTCGTTGCCCTCGATCTCGTCGAGCAGCACCATCAGCGGCCCGAGCTGGCGGTACCTGGCGCAGGTGGCGCGGGCGTATTTGATGAAGCGCGGGGTATCGGCCAGGTATTTGGGCTTGCCGTCGCGCAGGCTCAGGCGCGCAAAAATGCCCAGTATCTTGAGGTGGCGCTGCAGCCCCATCCATTCAACGGCGCGGTAGAACTCGCCGAAATCGTCGCCCACGGGCAAACCCGCCTTGCGCGCTTTTTGCCAGTAGCGCACGGTGATGTCGAGCACGAATTCTTCTTCCCAACTCAGGAACGCGTCGCGCATCAGGCTGGCGATGTCGTAGGTGACCGGGCCGTAGACCGCGTCCTGGAAGTCCAAAACGCCCAAGTCGCCGTTGGCGTCGACCATCAGGTTGCGCGGCATGAAGTCGCGATGCACATAGACGCGTGCGCCGTCCAGCGAATTGAGGTTGCTGGCCTTGATCTGTGCAAACAGCGGGTCGAGCTTGGCGATGAGCGCGCCATCCAGCGCAAACCCCCGGTGCTTGCCGACATACCACTCGGGGAACAGTGCCAGCTCGCGCGACAGCAGCGCATCGTCGTAAGGCGGAAGCACCCCCGGTTTGGACGCGAGCTGCCACTGCACCAGCACGTCGACGGCCTGCATGTAGAGATCGAAATGCGCCGTCGTTGCCTCAAGGCGGACATCGACGGCGGCGGGCGGCGCAATCACGTCCATCATGGTCTGCGCGCCCAGGTCGGTCAGCAGCATGAAGCCCAGCGGCGCATCCCAGGCCAGCACGCGCGGCGCCTTCAAGCCGGCGCCCGTCATCAGGCTGGCCACCTTGACGAAAGGCGCGCAGTCTTCTAGCGCGGGCGGCGCGTCCATGATGACGAAGCTCTGGCCGCCAGAGGCGTCCACGCGGAAATAGCGGCGAAAGCTGGCATCGGCCGACGCCAGCCGGACGGTATCTGTTTGTAAGTCGTGTTGCGGCGCGACAGCGGCCAGCCACTGTGCAAAAGCGCTGGCGCGGTGGCTGTCGGCCCAGTCCAGGGAGGAGACGGTCATGTTTTCTTTCGGGTCTTTGGACGCTGCGGCAGCCGGGCCAAGCCGGGCAGGAGGGTCATGGATAATCAGGCCTGATTTTACAAACGGGTTTATCTCATACAAACGATGCGCCGCGCATCCTCCTCCTCTTTTATTCTTTCCCCGGTGGCCCATGCGGTCTCCCGACTGGCGCTGCTCGCCACGCTCGGAATCGCCGTGGCCGGGCCCAGCCATGCGCAAACGCGGGTCGAAGCGCAAAACGCTGTTTCAGCACCGCCGCTGACGCTCAAGAGCACGTCGATGCTGGCCGAAAGCGTCTCCAAAGCGCCGGGCGACGAAGGCCCGACGCTGGTGTTCGGCGACCGCGTGTCAGGCCGGCCTGACCTGGAAACGGTAATCGAGGGCAATGCCGAACTGCGACGCGGCGCGACGTCCATGCGCGCCGACCGCATTGAGTATTACCAGCCCGACGACCAGCTCAAAAGTACCGGCAATGTGCGCATCAACAACGCCGGCAACCGCTTTGAAGGCCCCGCGCTGGAGCTCAAGCTGGATCGTTTTGAAGGCTTTTTCATCCAGCCGCGTTACCAGTTTCTGGCCACGGGCGGCAACGGCCAGGCCGAGCGCATCGATTTCATTGACGACAAGCACCTGACTGCGCACCAGGCTACCTACACCACCTGCGAGCGCGGCAACGAAGAGAGCTGGAAGCCGGCCTGGGAGCTGACCGCCCAGCGCGTTGACTTCGACCTGGACAAGGACGTGGGCACAGCCACCAACGCTGTGGTGCGCTTCAAGGAGGTGCCGATTCTGGCCTTTCCCAAGTTCAGCTTTCCCCTGAGCGACAAGCGTAAATCAGGCTTGTTGCCGCCCACGCTGGGCCTGGGTTCAGTCAATGGGTTTGAGTTTCGCCAGCCTTATTATTTTGACATTGCGCCGAACCGGGATGCGACGTTTTCTCCAGCCATCATGACCAAGCGTGGTGTCGACCTGGCGGGTGAATTTCGTTACCTCGAACCCACCTACCAAGGCCAGCTGCGCGCCAACGTCCTGCCGGGCGACAAGCTGCGCGAGCGCGACCGCTGGTCTTATTCGCTGCAGCACGTGGGTGCATTAAACACCGGTATCTCGGCGATTGGCGGACTCGGGTTCAACCTGAATCTGAACAAAGTCAGCGACAACGACTACTGGCGCGATTTTCCGGTGGCCACCGGCCAGGTCACGCAGCGGCTGCTGACGCAGGACGCCTCCTTGACCTGGGCACGTGGATTTTTTTCTTCGTCGGTGCGGGCGCTCAAGTGGCAGACGCTGCAAGATGTGAATTCGCCCATCATTCCGCCTTATGACCGCCTGCCGCAGCTCACCGCCGCCTACACGCGGGTCGACGCGCCGCTGCTGGGCCTGGGAAGCGGGTTTGACTGGTCTGCCGAGGCCGACTTCACGCGTTTTTCTGCCGACCAGAACCTGACGAGGCAGCCCAACGGCAACCGGGCGTTTACCAAGCTGCAGGTCAGCCGTCCGTGGCTGGCGCCCTGGGGCTACGTCACGCCCAAGGTGCAGCTGCATGCCACCAGTTATCAGTTTGAGTCGCCGCTGGCCAATGGCGCCACGACGGCGTCGCGCGTGGTTCCCACCTTCAGCCTGGATTCGGGCCTGCAGTTCGAGCGCGATGCCAGCTATTTTGGCCGCAGCTTTACCCAGACGCTGGAGCCGCGCGCCTTTTACGTGCGAACGCCGTTTCGGGACCAGAGCAATCTGCCCAATTACGACTCGGGTGCCAACAGCTTTAACTTTGCCACCGTGTTCACCGAGAACGCTTTTGTCGGCAACGACCGCATCTCGGACGCCAACCTGCTGACACTGGGCGTGACATCGCGCCTGGTTGATCCGGCCACCGGCGCTGAAGCGGTGCGCCTGGGCGTGGCGCAGCGTCTGCGCTTTGACAATCAGCAGGTCGGCCTGCCCGGCGCGCTGCCGGTGACCGACCGTGTCAGCGACGTGCTGGCGGGCGCATCGATCAACTGGGTGCCGCAGTGGGCATTTGACAGCACGGTGCAGTACAACCCCAAGCTCAGGCAGTCTGAACTGGCGTCTGTCGGCCTGCGCTACAACCCCGGCAACTACCGCACCGTGAGCGCGGCGCTGCGTCGCCAGCGCAACATCAGCGAGCAAGTCGATGTCGGCTGGCAATGGCCCATCAACGACCTGTGGGGCGACAAGGGCAAAGACCTGGGCGCCGGGCGCGGCCAGGGTGGCGGACGCTACTACTCGGTTGGCCGGTTGAACTACAGCACGCTGGATAAGAAACTGGTGGATGCGGTGGTAGGCATTGAGTACGATGGCTGCTGCTGGATTGGCCGCGTCGTGCTGCAGCGGTCACAAAACAGCCTTTCGACGTCAAACACCCGGATTTTGTTCCAGCTTGAAATGGTCGGCTTTTCCCGTATTGGCTCCAGCCCCACGGAAACGCTGAAAACCAACGTGCCACGCTACCAATTCCTTCGTGAAAATGCCAGTCCCCCCAGCCGATTTACCACTTATGACTAAACACCGCTTTCTTACCGGCTCACTTTCGGCCCGGCCACTGGGCGCGCTGGTGCTGTTGCTGGCGCTGCCCCTGACGAGCGTGCAAGCCCAGATGGCCAAGCCCTCCAATACGCCGCGTCTTTTCGCACCGTCAGCGTCCGCTGGCAAAGCTGCGCCACAGCAAGCAGACTTTATCGTCGCCGTGGTCAATTCCGAGCCCATTACCAACAACGAAGTGCGCGCCCGACTGGTTCGCACCGAGGCCTTGCTCAAGCAGCAGGGCACGCCCGTGCCGCCACGCAGCGAACTGTTGCCACCCTTGATTGAGCGCATGATCAGCGACAAGGTGCAGCTGCAGGCGGCGCAGGCGTCGGGCTTGAGAATTGACAACAACGCCATTGACAGCGCCATTGAATCCGTCGCCCGCCAAAACCAGGTCACGGTCGATGAACTGCGCCTGCGTCTGAAGGCCGACGGCATTGGATTTGAAAAGTTTCGCACTGAAATTCACGACGAACTGCTGATCAGCCGCTTGCGCCAGCGCGAAGTCGATTCGCGCGTCAACGTGAGCGAACAAGAAATTGACGAATACCTGCGCAACCAGAGCGGCAAGCCCGGCGCTGCCGGCACCGCCCCTGCAGCGCTGAATCTGGCTGAAATTTTGGTGGCCGTGCCTGAAAACGCCACGCCCGACCAATTGGCTGCTTTGCAGGCCAAGGCCCAGCAAGTGCTGGAACGTGCCCGCGCCGGCGTTAACTTTGCCGTGCTGGCCAATGACTTTTCAACTTCGGCTTCGCGCAGCAATGGCGGCCAGATGGGCTTGCGCAGTGTCGACCGTTATCCACCGCTGTTTGTCGAGGCGACCCAGAACGTGCGCGCAGGCGACTTTGCGGACCTGGTGCGCAGTGGCGCCGGTTTTCACATCCTGAAGGTGATTGAAAAGAAGCAGGGCGGCGGCCTGCCCGATGCCGTGGTCACGCAAACCCACGCCCGGCACATCCTGCTGCGGCTGACGCCCCAGCTCACCGAAGCCGCCGCCGTGGAAAAGCTCGCCAGTTTGAAAAAACGCATCGTGGCCGGCCAGGCCGACTTTGCCACACTGGCCCGCGAAAACAGCCAGGACGCCTCTGCCAAGCAAGGCGGCGATCTGGGCTGGGCCGATCCCGGCATGTTTGTGCCCGAATTTGAAAAAGCCATGAACGCCCTGGCACCCAACCAGATTTCAGACCCCCTGGTGTCACGCTTTGGCGTTCACTTGGTGCAGGTGCTTGAGCGCCGCGAGGCACCTGTTTCTGCGCGTGACCAGCGCGAGATGGTGCGCGGCACGCTGCGTGAGAAAAAGCAGAATGAAGCCTATGTGCGCTGGGCCGAAGACATTCGCGGTCGCGCCTATGTGGAATTCCGGGAAGCACCGCAATGACCCGCGCTTTTCCCGGTGCTTTACTCGTGCAGGACAGGGCGGTATGAAGCATATCGCCCGCAAACGTTTCGGCCAGCATTTCCTGACCGACCGGCTGATCATTCAAGGCATCGTGGACGCGATCGCCCCCTTGCCCGGCCAGCCGATGGTCGAAATCGGGCCCGGTCTGGCGGCGATGACGCGGCCGCTGGTCGAGCGGCTTGGACACCTGACGGTGATCGAGCTGGACCGCGACCTGGCCTCACAGCTGCGCTCCAACCCGAAGCTGACAGTCATCGAATCCGATGTGCTGCGGGTCGATTTCAGGCAGCTGGCTGAGGAAGTCCAGTTGAGGGCTCCAAAATTGGAAAGCGCAGCGGCCCCCTCGGGGGGCAGCGCACCCCACGAAGCGGAAAGCGTGGGAGTTCCCAAGCTCAGGGTCGTCGGCAATCTACCCTACAACATTTCCACGCCGATCCTGTTTCACCTGCTGGACGCGGTCGATGCGATTGAAGACCAGCATTTCATGCTGCAAAAAGAAGTCATTGACCGCATGGTGGCTGCGCCGTCGACCAGCGACTATGGCCGGCTGAGCGTGATGCTGCAGTGGCGTTACGCGATGGAAAACGTGCTGTACGTGCCGCCGCAAAGCTTTGATCCGCCGCCGCGCGTCGACAGCGCCATCGTGCGCATGGTGCCGCACGCCGCGCCGGCAGTGCTGGATGTGAAACTGCTCAGCGAACTGGTGCGGGTGGCCTTCAGCCAGCGGCGCAAACTGCTGCGCCATACGCTGGGCAAATGGCTGGAACAAAAAGAGTTTTCCGGCGACTTCGATGTCAAGCGGCGCGCCGAAGAAGTGCCGGTGGCCGAGTATCTGGCGCTGACGCAGCAGGTAATGGCTGGAACGCCAGCGCCTGAGAAAGCCAATGCACTATAAAAATAATAGCTGTATGCGCACGCCAGGCAAGCGCATCAGCCTGATTTAATCGTAAAAAAGCCCGCAAGATGCGGGCTTTTTCATGGCGGTCTGAACTGTGGGGTTCAGGCCGCTGCGAGCCAGTAACCCGCATTGAATGGACTGCTCATGCGCAGCGCCAGCGGCGACACGTCGAGCAGTTTGTCGGTGGGCATGCGTTCATCGCCTTCCGAAATCACTTGCAGGGCCTCATTCGCCCGATCCCCTTGGCCAATGTCTGGGGAGCGGGCTACAGAAAAGAATAAAAGCATCTGAACGGTATCTTGCGATCCGCCCAGTAGTCGGCTGCATCCCGGAAGATGTCGAGCAGTTGTTCGCGTGCTTCCTTGTCGAACTTGGCATGCGCAGGAATTTGCTCCAGCACCACGATGAAGCCGGGCTGCGGGCCTGATTTGTGAACCAGGTCGGTCATGCAGTCGTACAGGGCATCAAAGTTCTTGCCGAAATGGGCTGGAAAAGTGTACTGCGCCGCGATCATGTCCAAAACGTCCTGTTTGCTCTGGGCGTTGCCCAGGTTGGCATACAGAAAATGCTGGTTCAGTTTCGTGGCGGCGTCCTGCAATTCGGGCACACGGAAGGCGCGTATGGACTGCACAATGTTGGGCCGAATGCCCTTCAATGGGATTTCGTCGTCCTTACGAAGTGGTGTTTCCATCTCCGCTTCTCTTTCTGTTGAGTAAAAAGTCAAAATAACAACCACCGTTCGGGTTAATGAACGATTTTGCGAAAACTCGCATAGTGATCGTCGGTGTAAAAACAGGCCTCGGGTGCGGCGGGCTGCAGTCCGCCGCATACGATGCGCCGGGCGCCACGGCTGCGCTCTCCAGGTGTCCTGACGGTGTATTCACGGTAATAAGTGCGAACACTGGCAGGAAGCAGTCGTTCCCGATTGCCAAATACCACGCCATCCTTGTCATGCCTGAAGGGGCCACCCTGGTAAATCAGTGTCAACATGCTGCGTCCCTGGGGAGGCAATTGGGCGGCGGCCACTGTTTCTGTGGACGCCTGCGTGAACGGGCCTTTGGCTTGCGCCGTGCCGGTGTACAAACCCGCCACACCGATCAAGCTGGCTGAAAATACCAGCAACGCCTTTGCGCCGGCTTGATGCCAGCGACCCCACCTGTTTCGCAACATGAAAAATACCTTTCTTGAATCCAGGATTAACCGGCCAAATTGTCGGGTTAACCCTTAAATTTCAAGAGGGGTAGTTTGCCGCATGTCTAAAAAAAACGCAAGCAATTGCTGAAAGTTTAGGCATCGGAAAGAGGGCTATCAAGCCTTCTTTTCCGTGCCTCTGGCTATTCTGGTAGCAAGTTACCGGGCGGCGTTGGCGTCGGCCACCGTGAGGGCTGTCATGTTGACAATCCGGCGCACCGTTGCGGTGGGCGTGAGGATGTGCATCGGCTTGTTGGCGCCCAGCAGCACCGGGCCAATGGCAATGTTGCCGCCGGCAGCGGTCTTGAGCAGGTTGTAGGAAATATTGGCGGCGTCGATATTGGGCAAGACCAGCAAATTGGCTTCGCCGCTCAGCGTGCTGTTGGGCATGATGAGTGTGCGTGCATCTGCGTCCAGTGCCATGTCGCCATGCATTTCGCCATCGACTTCCAGCCACGGCGTCTGCTCGCGCAGCAGCTCCAGCGTGCGGCGCATTTTCAGCGCGCTCGCATGGTTGGACGAGCCAAAGTTGGAATGCGACAGCAGCGCTGCCTTGGGCTTGATGCCGAAACGCATCATTTCTTCAGCCGCCATGGTGGTGATTTCAGCCAATTGCTCTGCCGTCGGGTCGTAGTTGACGTGGGTATCTAACAGAAACACCTGGCGGCCCGGCAGCATCAGGCCGTTCATGCAGGCATAGGTGTTGACGCCCTGGCGCTTGCCAATCACCTGATCCAGATAGGCCAGGTGATGCGCCGTCGTGCCCCAGGTGCCGCAGATCAGGCCATCGACATCGCCCTTAAGCAGCAGCATGCCGGCAATCAGCGTCAGGCGGCGGCGCATCTCGATTTTCGCCATCTGCACCGTTACGCCGCTGCGCTCGGTCAGGCGGTGGTAGGTTTGCCAGAAGTCGCGGTAGCGGTGGTCTTGCTCGACATTGACGACGTCGTAATCGAGCTCTTCTTTCAGGCGCAGGCCAAACTTTTCGATGCGCTGGGCAATGATGGCCGGGCGGCCAATCAGCGTTGGCCGCGCCAGCCCTTCGTCGACCACGATCTGGCAGGCGCGCAGCACTTTTTCTTCTTCGCCTTCGGCATAGGCCACGCGTTTGCGCGCGGCTGCCTTGGCGGCGGTGAAAATCGGCTTCATGATGGTGCCGGAGGCATACACAAAGCTCTGCAGCCGTTCGCGGTACAGATCCATGTCCTGAATCGGGCGCAGCGCCACGCCGCTGTCGGCAGCAGCTTGCGCCACGGCGGGCGCAATCTTCATCATCAGGCGCGGATCAAAAGGCTTGGGGATCAAATATTCCGGCCCAAAAGACAGCTTTTCGCCGACATAGGCGGCCGCCACCACTTCGCTTTGCTCCGCTTGCGCGAGTTCGGCAATGGCATGCACTGCCGCAATTTCCATCTCGATGGTGATGGTTGACGCACCCGCGTCCAGCGCGCCGCGAAAGATGTACGGGAAGCACAGGACGTTGTTGACCTGGTTCGGGTAATCGGTGCGTCCGGTGGCGATGATGGCGTCATCGCGCACCGACTTGACGTCTTCGGGTGAAATCTCCGGGTTCGGATTGGCCAGCGCAAAAATAATAGGACGCGCCGCCATCTTGGCGACCATGTCTTTTTTCAGTACGCCGCCCGCCGACAGGCCCAGGAAAATGTCTGCGCCTTCAATGATCTCGCCCAGCGTGCGCGCCGTCGTGTTCTGGGCAAACTGGATCTTGTCCTCGTCCATCAGTTCGGTGCGGCCTTCGTAGACCACGCCGGCCAGGTCGGTCACGTAGATGTTTTCGCGTGGAATGCCGAGCTTGAGTAGCAAGCCCAGGCAAGCCAGCGCAGCAGCGCCCGCGCCCGACGTCACCAGCTTGACTTGTTTCGGGTCTTTGCCGGCCACTTTCATGGCGTTGAGCATGGCCGCCCCGACGGTGATGGCCGTGCCATGCTGGTCGTCGTGAAAAACCGGAATCTTCATGCGCTTGCGCAGCTCGCGCTCAACGTAAAAGCAGTCAGGCGCTTTGATGTCTTCGAGGTTGATGGCACCGAAAGTAGGTTCGAGCGAGGCAATGATCTCGACCAGCCGGGCCGGGTCTTTTTCGTCGATTTCGATGTCAAACACATCAACGCCAGCGAACTTTTTGAACAGCACGCCCTTGCCTTCCATCACCGGCTTGGAGGCCAGCGGGCCAATGTCGCCCAGTCCCAGCACGGCGGTGCCGTTGGTGATGACGGCGACCAGGTTGCCCCGGCTGGTGTACTTGAAGGCGGCGTTCGGATCTTTGACGATTTCCTCGCAGGGCGCAGCGACGCCGGGCGAGTAAGCCAGCGCCAGATCGCGCTGGTTGGTCAGTTGCTTGGTGGCGCAAATGGCGATCTTGCCGGGGGTGGGGAACTCGTGGTATTCGAGTGCGGCGCGGCGCAGTTCGGCGCGCTTGTCATTGCGCTCGGTTTCAAGATCCTGGGGCGTCGCAGCGGATGGGATAAGCATCGATAAGTCTCCAACTAGGACGGTCGGTGCGGCCGTCAACTCTTTTTTTGTACGGTTGCCGATTGTAGGCCGCACAAACCAGGGCGCTTGCGTGCAAAGCGCCGTTCCAGGGCGGAGTGCTTTTGACTTATATGCACAGATCAGCGCTTGCCCGCGCCACGCGCCGCCGATTGCGAAAGTGCCCGAAAAAAGGGTTAACCCGTATTTCGTTCGGGTTGTACCTTTCATAAAATCGGTTGCACTTATTTTGCGAAAAAGGTGCAACTCATGTCTACAGTCACACTCGGCCTCAAGGTTGACGAAGCGCTCAGAACCCGCATCCGCGAGGCCGCCGCCCAGCAGGGCCGGGCACCGCACTGGCTCATAAAACAAGCGGTGTTGCAGTATGTCGAAAACATGGAGCGCGGGCTGTCGCCACTGGGTGCAACCCAAGGTGCAACCGGCCTGCCGGATGCGCCTGAAAACGACGAGGGTGACGATGCAACGCTGCCAGCCGGTCTGCTTCCTTCTGCCCAACCCTTCCTCGACTGGGCGCAAAACGTGCTGCCGCAAACCGACCTGCGCGCCGCCATTACCGCCGCCTGGCACCGGCCCGAAGAAGAATGCCTGCCGCTGCTGGTGCAACTGGCGCACACGCCTGATGCTGCGCAGTGCGCCGCCATCGAGACGGTCGCTACCCGGCTGGTGAACGGCTTGCGCGGCAAAAAAGACACCGGCGGCGTTGAAGCGCTGGTGCAGGAGTTTTCGCTCTCCAGCCAGGAAGGCGTGGCGCTGATGTGTCTGGCCGAAGCACTCTTACGCATTCCCGACAACGCCACGCGCGACGCGCTGATCCGCGACAAGATCAGCCGGGGCGACTGGCATGCGCACCTGGGCAACTCGCCGTCGATGTTTGTCAACGCCGCTGTCTGGGGCTTGATGCTGACCGGCAAGCTGACCTCGACCAGCAGCGAGAAAAGCCTGGGCTCGTCGCTGACCCGGTTGATTGGCAAGGGCGGCGAGCCGCTGATCCGCCAGGGCGTACACCGCGCCATGAAGCTGATGGGCGAGCAATTTGTCACCGGCCAGACGATTTCCGAGGCGCTGGCCAACAGCCGGTCGCTGGAAAAAGCCGGCTTTCGCTATTCCTACGACATGCTGGGCGAAGCGGCCACGACCGAGCAAGACGCCGAGCGCTACCTGGCGTCTTACGAGCAGGCGATTCACGCCATCGGCAAGGCCTCGCATGGGCGCGGCATTCATGAAGGGCCGGGCATTTCGGTCAAGCTGTCGGCGCTGCACCCGCGCTACAGCCGCGCCCAGCGCGACCGCGTGATGAGCGAGCTGCTGCCGCGCCTGCTCCAGCTCACGCTGCTGGCGCGCCAGTACGACATCGGCCTGAACATTGACGCCGAAGAATCCGACCGGCTGGAGCTGTCGCTGGACTTGTTGGAGAGCCTGTGTTTTGCGCCGGGACTCAAGGGCTGGAACGGCATTGGCTTTGTGGTGCAGGCCTACCAAAAGCGCTGCCCTTACGTGATTGACCATGTGATTGATCTGGCCCGGCGCAGCAACCACCGGCTGATGATCCGGCTGGTCAAGGGCGCTTACTGGGACAGCGAAATCAAGCGCGCCCAGCTCGATGGCCATGAAGGCTACCCGGTGTACACGCGCAAAGTCCACACCGATGTGTCTTACCTCGCCTGCGCCCGCAAGCTCTTGGGCGCGCCCGACGCGATTTACCCGCAGTTTGCCACCCACAACGCGCAGACCGTGGCCAGCATTTACCACATGGCCGGCAACAACTACTACAGCGGCCAGTACGAATTCCAGTGCCTGCACGGCATGGGCGAGCCGCTGTACGACCAGGTGACGGGCAGCGTCGCCGACGGCAAGCTGGCCCGGCCCTGCCGCATCTATGCGCCGGTTGGCACGCACGAAACGCTGCTGGCTTACCTGGTGCGCCGGCTGCTGGAAAACGGTGCCAACACCTCGTTCGTCAACCGCATTGGCGACGCCAACGTGCCGGTGGCTGAACTGGTGGTGGACCCGGTGGCCGAGGTGCGGCAAATTGCGCAGGAAACCGGGCATCTGGGCGCGCCGCACCCGAAGATTCCGCTGCCGCGCCAGATGTTTGCCGATTTGGGCGCGCAGTCGCGTTTGAACTCGTCGGGCCTGAACCTGGCGCATGAGCAGCAACTGGCGTCGCTGGCCGCTGGCTTGCTGCGCAGTACACAAGGCATTTATGCCGCCAGTGCAGGCGGGACGGGCGCGGGCAGCTTTGATTTTGATAGCGCCGTTGCCGACGGCTGGCAGCCGGTGCTGAACCCGGCTGACACGCGCGACCAAGTCGGCTGGGTGCGCCCGGCGACGGCAGAAGAGGTCGAGCAAGCCGTGGGCCGCTCCGCCCGCGCCGCGCAAATCTGGCACGGCACGCCGCCGCAGGAGCGCGCCGCCTGCTTGAGCCGCGCTGCCGACCTGCTGGAGCAGCGCACGCAAAGCCTGCTGGGCCTGATCGTGCGGGAAGCCGGCAAGTCGCTGCCCAACGCCATCGCTGAAGTCCGCGAGGCGGTGGACTTTTTGCGTTACTACGCCGCGCAAGTGGCCGCTACGTTTGACAACGACTCGCACCGCCCGCTCGGCGTGGTGCTGTGCATCAGCCCGTGGAACTTTCCGCTGGCGATTTTTGCCGGCCAGGTGGCTGCCGCCCTGGCCAGCGGCAACTGTGTGCTGGCCAAGCCCGCCGAGCAAACGCCGCTGGTGGCCGATGTGATGGTCAAAATTTTGCATGAAGCCGGTGTGCCGGTCGATGCCGTGCAACTGGTGCCCGGCACCGGCGAAACCGTCGGCGCGGCACTGGTGGCGCACCGCCACGTGGCCGGCGTGCTGTTCACCGGCTCGACCGAAGTGGCCGGCATCATTGCCAAAACGCTGGCCAAACGCCTCAGCCCGCAGGGCCGCAGCATCCCGCTGATCGCCGAAACCGGCGGCCAGAACGCGCTGGTGGCGGACTCGTCGGCGCTGGCCGAGCAACTGGTGGGCGACGTGTTGTCGTCAGCGTTCGATTCCGCCGGCCAGCGCTGTTCGGCATTGCGCCTGCTGTGCCTGCAGGAAGACGGCGCGGAGCGCGTGGTCGACATGGTCAAGCACGCCATGCGCGAATGGGTCATGGGCAACCCCGACCGCATGCACACCGATGTCGGCCCGGTGATTGACGAAGACGCCCGCGTCCAGATCGAGCAGCACATTACGCGCATGCAGGCCGAAGGGCAACCCGTGACCCGCATGGCGCGCGACGAAAGCAGTGCGCACGGCCATTTCGTGACGCCCGCGCTGATCGAGATTGACAGCATCGAGCGCCTGCAGCGCGAAGTCTTCGGCCCGGTGCTGCATGTGCTGCGCTACCGCCGCGACCAGTTGGGCGACGTGCTTGACGCGCTGAACGCCACCGGCTACGGCCTGACGTTTGGCGTGCACAGCCGGATTGACGAAACCATTGCCCAAGTGACGCAAAAAGTGCAGGCTGGCAACATCTACGTCAACCGCAACGTGATTGGCGCGGTGGTCGGCGTGCAGCCATTCGGCGGCATGGGCTTGTCCGGCACCGGCCCCAAGGCGGGCGGCCCGTTGTACCTGTACCGTTTGCTGCAGGCCGGCCCGGCGCAGGGCAATCAGGCGCTGGCGGCGCTGCCGACCATGCCCGTGAACCGCAACGCTGCGCCGGCCGCCGTGCCGAATCCGGCCGATTTGCCGGCACTGGTGGCCTTGCAAAGCCTGGGCGCTGCGCTGAAAGGCCCGAAATTTCAAGCCCTCGACGGCTGGCAGACCGGCGGTGACGCGGGCCGCGCCCAAACCGCCTACAGCGCCTGCAACGCCTACCGCGCCAGCAGCGTGCTGGGCCAGCTGTTTACCTTGCCCGGCCCGACCGGCGAGTCGAACCGTTACCGGCTGCTGCCACGCGGCGCGGTCTGGGCCGTGCCGCAAACCGCGCTCGGTCTGGTGCATCACGTCGCCGCCGCGCTGGCCAGCGGCAACCCGTGCTGGCTGGAAACGCCTGCGGCCCATAGCGCCGTGGCGCTGGCGCTGGCTGCGCTGCCGCCCGAGGTGAAAGCGTTTGTCCACACCCGCAGTGCCGATCAGCTGCTGGCCGAAACGCACGTGAGCGCGATGCTGTTCGAGGGCGATGGCGATGCCTTGCAGGCTTTGCTGCCGCGCATCACCGGGCGCACTGGCGCGATTGTGCGGGTTGAAAACCTCACCTCGGCGCAACTGGCCGCCGGTGCGGTGTACGACGTGAGCGCGCTGATGCATGAGCAAAGCCTCAGCACCAACACCGCCGCCGCCGGTGGCAACGCGCAACTCATGACGATGGGCTGAGCACTCGGCCTACGGTCAACAATAACTTTCCTGCGTCATACCCGCGAAGGCGGGTATCCAGACTCGTTGGAGCGTATCAAGCCGTGTCGCTGGATTCCCGCCTTCGCGGGAATGACGGACGGGACTTTGTTGATTTCCAAATCCTGATTTCTTCCTTCGTCCTTCACCTGATTTCCTTTCCCCAAGACCGCCACCCTGACATCCCGGGGTGCGCTGCCGCCCTCTGCCTACCCGCAGGGGCCGCGCCTTTTTCGCTGACTCACCCATCCCTTCTGAGGAGACATTGATGAACTTTACCGATCCGACCGTGATCATGTTCGGCCTTTACCTGTTTGCCATGCTGTTCATCGGCTTTCTGGGCTACCGGGGCACCGACAACCTGGACGACTACATCCTGGGCGGGCGCAGCCTGGGCAGTTTTGTCACCGCCTTGTCAGCCGGCGCGTCCGACATGAGCGGCTGGCTGCTGATGGGCTTGCCCGGCGCGATTTACCTGTCGGGCCTGAGCGAAGCCTGGATTGGCGTCGGTTTGGTCATTGGCGCTTACCTTAACTGGCGGTTTGTGGCGGCGCGGCTGCGGCTGTACACCGAGCGGGCCGGCAATGCGTTGACCCTGCCCGACTACTTTGCCAACCGCTTTGAGGACAAGGCCAACTTGCTGCGCATTTTGACCACCGTGGTGATTTTGGTGTTCTTCACCGTTTACTGCGCCTCGGGCGTGGTGGCCGGTGCCAGGTTGTTCGAGAACATGTTCGGCCTGCCTTACCAGACCGCGCTGTGGGTGGGCGCTGCCTGCACCATCGCCTATGTGTTCATCGGCGGCTTTCTGGCTGTGAGCTGGACCGACACGATTCAGGCGTCGCTGATGATTACCGCGCTGATCGTGACGCCGGTGGTGGGTTACTTCGCCGTGACCGGCGGCCTGCAGCCCGCGCAGTCGATTGCCGACCTGATGGAGCCGGCCAAGATGGACATGATGAAAGGCGCTTCCTTTGTCGGCATCATTTCGCTGATGGCCTGGGGCCTGGGTTATTTTGGCCAGCCACATATTTTGGTGCGTTTCATGGCCGCTGAATCGGTGGCGACCATTCCGGCCGCGCGCCGCATCAGCATGACCTGGATGGTGTTGTGCCTGCTGGGCGCGGTGGCCGTCGGTTTTGTCGGCATTCCTTACTTTCTGGCGAATCCGGGCGGCGCGCTGGCGGTGAACGCCAATTCCGAAACCGTGTTCATCGAAATGGCCAAGCAACTGTTCAACCCGTGGATCGCCGGCCTGCTGCTCGCGGCCATTTTGGCGGCCGTGATGAGCACGCTGTCGTGCCAGTTGCTGGTGTGCTCCAGCGCGTTGACCGAAGACATCTACCGCACATTCCTGCGCAAAAACGCCAGCCAGACCGAACTGGTGTGGGTCGGCCGTGCCATGGTGATGGCGATTGCGCTGGTCGCCATCATGATTGCCCGCAACCCCGAAGCCAAGGTGCTGGGCATGGTGAGCTACGCCTGGGCCGGTTTTGGCGCCGCTTTCGGCCCGGTGCTGATCCTGTCGCTGTTCTGGTCACGCATGACGCGCAACGGCGCGCTGGCGGGCATGCTCGTCGGGGCGGTCACCGTGGTGCTGTGGAAGCAGGTCGGCTGGTTTGGGCTGTATGAAATCATTCCCGGCTTTATCCTGGCCTGGCTTGCCACCGTGGTCGTCAGCCGCCTCAGCCAGCCGTCGGCCAGCATGGTGCAAAACCACCAGGCCGTGGAAACGGAAATGCGCGCCATACAGGCTTGAGGCGCGTTACTGACCCGCGCAGTCCGGCGGGTCAGGCTTTCCAGCCGGTTTTTCCGGTTTTAAGGATGAAACAGGCTGCTTGCGCATACTGCACGTGCGCAAGCAGCTATTTAATTCATAGCATTTTCAAGCCCGTGCAGCGCAGCCCTTGCCGGCCCGGCACGCTTCCCCACCACGTTTCAACGCATTGCAAACGTATCCCGCGCAGGTATCATCCGCTGACCTAATCACTCACAGCGAGCGCACGCCATGGCCTTGATGGACTTCATCAGAAAACAATTCATCGACATCATCCAGTGGACTGAAGAAGACCAGGGCACGCTGGCCTGGCGCTTTCCGATGGCCGACATGGAAATCCAGAACGGCGCTTCACTGACGGTGCGCGAATCGCAAGTGGCGGTGTTTGTCAACGAAGGCAAAGTGGCCGACGTGTTTGGCCCCGGCACCTACAAGCTCACCACGCAAACGCTGCCGGTGCTGACCTACCTCAAGAACTGGGACAAGCTGTTTGAGTCGCCGTTCAAGAGTGACGTTTACTTTTTCAGCACCCGCCAGCAGATCGACCAGAAATGGGGCACGCCCCAGCCCATTACCATCCGCGATGCCGACTTCGGCGCGGTGCGGCTGCGGGCGTTCGGCAATTTCAACTTCCGCGTTGCCGACCCGCGCCTGTTCCACACCGAAATCTCGGGCACGCGTGAGCGCTACACCACGCAGGAGCTTGACGGCCAGTTGCGCGGACTGGTGCTGCAGAACATTTCCAATGCCATTGCCGGCAGCGGCATTGCCTTCCTTGACCTGGCCGCCAACCAGCTGATGTTTGCGCAGGCGCTGGTGGCGCAGCTGACGCCCGAGTTTGCCAAGATTGGCCTGAAGCTCGAAGGCATGACGGTGCAAAACGTCTCGCTGCCCGAAGAGCTGCAAAAAATCATGGACCAGAAAATCGGCATGGGCATGGTCGGCAACGACATGGGCAAGTTCATGCAGTACCAGACGGCGCAGGCGATTCCGAAGTTTGCCGAAGGCAGCGGCGGCGGTGGGGGCGGCAGTGGTATTGCGGGCGACGCGATGGGTCTGGGTGCAGGCATGGCGCTCGGCCAGGTGCTGGCGCAAAACCTGCAACAAGGCATGAAGCCGGCAGCGGCAGGCGCAGCGCCTGAAGCGGCGGCTGCCGTCAAAGCCGACGACGTGATCGCCATGCTCGAAAAGCTCGGCGAACTCAAGGGCAAGGGCATCCTGACGCAAGAAGAGTTTGATGCCAAGAAGGCTGAACTGCTTAAAAAACTGGTTTGAGCGCCGCCACGATTCACTTCGTTTTTGATAGCTGCTGGCGCTTGCCAGGCAAGCGCCAGCAGCCCAAAACGGCTTAAAACCCGCTTTTTCCCGACACGCCTACGCCCCGATGGCCGAAGACACTCCCCAACGCGCTTACCGCGCCGCCTGCCCCAGCTGCGGCGCGCCGATTGAATTTCGCAGCGCGCAGTCCAGCTACGCCGTTTGCGCCTATTGCCAAAGCACCGTGGTGCGCAGCGGCGAGACGCTGGCGCGCGTCGGCAAGATGGCCGAGTTGTTCAACGACTTCAGCCCCTTGCAATTGCAGGCCGAAGGCGTGTTCAACGGCCAGCCTTTTACCGTGCTGGGCCGGCTGCAATACCACTATGCCCAGGGCACCTGGACCGAATGGAATGTGCTGCTGGGCGACGGCAGCACCGCTTTCCTGAGCGAAGACAACGGCGCTTACGTCTTCACGCTGCCCACCAGCAGCAGCCGCGAAGTGCCGCCCGCCGAGCAGTTCCGCATTGGTGCCAGCACGGCCATCAACGGCAAGACTTTTTCTGTCGCTTCCAGCGAAACCGTTTCGTTGCTGTCGGCGCAGGGCGAACTGCCGCACCTGCCTGCGCTGGGCCAGCCGTTTGCGATGGTCGAGCTGCGCAGTGCCGACGGCGAAGTGCTCAGCATCGACTACGGCCCCACGCTGGCAGGCGGCGTGCCGGTGCTGTCGCAGGGCCGCGCGGTGCTGCTGGACGACCTCAAACTCACCGGCCTGAAAGACGAATCGGTCAAGGACGAAAAGGGCAGCCAGTCGTTCAATTGCCCGCATTGCGGCGGGCCCGTCACGCTCAAGCTGGCGATGAGCCAAAGCGTGACCTGCCCCTCGTGCGAAAGCCTGATCGACGTGTCGCAGGGCACGGGCGCGGCGCTCAAGTCGGCATTGCAGGAAGAATCCGCCAGCGCCATGATTGCGCTGGGCAGCACCGGCCAGCTGCAAGGCGCGAACTGGCTGGTGGTGGGTTTCCAGCACCGCAGGGGACACGAGCCTGACGACGAAGACGAAGGTTTTGAGTGGGACGAATACCTGCTCTACAACCGCAAGCTGGGCTTCAGTTTCCTGGTCGATTCCGAAGACGGCTGGAGCCTGGTCAAACCCGTGACGGGCGCGCCGGTTTACAAAAAGGGCGGCAACAGCGCCACCTACCTGTCCACCACGTACCCGCTGCTGAGCAGCTACGCGGCCGAAACCACCTACGTGGCGGGCGAGTTTTACTGGCAGGTCACGCGCGGCCAGAAAACCTTCAACCGCGACTTTGCCAGCGGCAAGTCGCTGCTGTCGCAAGAAGAATCGAAAAACGAAATCACCTGGTCCAGTGGCAGCAAGCTCAGTGGCGATGTGGTTGCCAAGGCTTTCAAGCTCGAAGGCAGCTCGGAGATGTTCAAGCGCACCGATGCCGGCCCGCTCAGCAGCGCCTCCGGCACGAGCCTGCGCACCATTGGCATTGTGCTGGTGGTCATCGTGCTGCTCGTCATGCTGATGGGCCGCTGCACGCGCTGCAACCCGGCGCTGGAGAACTGCAGCACGTCCAGCAGTTCGCGCAGCTCGGGCGGCGCGTTCGGCGGCAGCTCGGGCGGCGGTGGACACAAATGAATCTCCGCACGCAAGACAATTCTTTTTTATCGGGAGATTTTTATGGAACTTGAATGGTTCAGACCGGCGGCCTTTTTTGGCTCCATCCTGTTCGCGCTGATCGGCGTCGTCATTTTCTGGCTCAGCTTTGTCATCATTGACAAGATCACGCCGTACGACCTGTGGCAAGAACTGGTTGAAAAGAAGAACCTGGCGCTCGGCGTGGTGGTGGCCGCAACAAGCCTGGGCATCTGCATCATCGTGGCCGCCGCCATCCACGGCTAGTGCAGGGGGCTGAAAGCGCCGCCGCAGAAGCGGGCGGCACGGTGGCGCCGCGTCCGCTCGAAGTCGCGCTGCTGGCCAGCGTGTTTGTGGTCGCCGCCTGCGGGCTGGTCTACGAGTTGGCGGCGGGCGCGATTGCGTCGTATCTGCTGGGCGACTCGGTGCTGCAGTTTTCCACCATCATTGGCAGTTACCTGTTTGCGATGGGCATTGGTTCGTGGCTGTCGCGCTTTTTCGAGCGCCAGCTACCCGCCCATTTCCTGCGCATCGAATTGATGGTGGCGCTGATCGGCGGCGCGCTGCCGGCCATTTTGTTTATCGCCAATGCCTACGTGCCCGGCGCGTTCCGCTTCTTGCTGTATGCGCTGGTGCTGGCCGTGGGCACGCTGGTCGGGCTGGAGATTCCGCTGGTGATGCGGATTTTGCGGCGTAATGTGGCGCTGAAAGAGCTGGTGTCGCAGGTGCTGACCTTCGACTACCTGGGCGCGCTGGCCGTGTCGCTGGCGTTTCCGCTGGTGCTGGTGCCGCAGCTTGGGCTGATCCGCACCGGCATGCTGTTTGGCCTGATGAATGCAGCGGTGGCCGTGTGGGCGCTGTGGCTGTTTCGGCATGAACTGCGGCACTTCAGAGCGCACGCCGTGGCTTGCGCCCTCACACTGGCGGCGCTGGCGGCCGGTTTTGCCGGGGCCAGGCACATCACCACGCTGGCCGAAGACCATTTTTACCAGGACCACATCGTCTTTACTGAAACCACGCCCTACCAGCGCATCGTGGTCACAGCCGGGCGCGGCGGGCACAAATTGTTTTTGAACGGCAACCTGCAGTTTGCCGAGCGCGACGAATACCGCTACCACGAGGCGCTGGTGCATCCGGTCATGCGCGCCCACGGCGCACCCAAAAAAATCGCCGTACTGGGCGGCGGCGACGGCATGGCGGTGCGCGAAATCCTCAAGTACCCAAGCGTCGAAAGCGTCACGCTGGTCGAGCTCGACCCGGCCATGACGCGCCTGTTCAGCCAGCAACCCGCGTTAAAACGCCTGAACGACCACGCGCTGCTGTCGCCCAAAGTCAAAGTCGTCAACGCCGATGCCTTCCAGTGGCTCGACACCAGCCCCGAGGTGTTTGACGTGGTGATTGTCGATTTCCCCGACCCGACCAATTTTTCCATCGGCAAGCTCTACAGCAACTCGTTTTACGCACTGCTTGACCAGCACTTGTCGGCCAGCGGTTACGCCGTGATCCAGACCACGTCGCCGCTGGTGGCGCGGCGCAGTTACTGGACGGTGGTCAGCACGCTCGAATCCGTCGGCCTGCGCACCGCGCCGTACCACACCAACGTGCCCAGCTTTGGCGAATGGGGCTTTGTGGTGGCCAGCCGCCGCCCGTTCAGCCCGCTGACCCAGACCGGGCAGACGGGACAATCCGGGCCATTGCCGACATCCACGTCATTCCCGCCCGGCTTGCGTTACCTGAACCCGCAAACGCTCCCGCTGCTGTTTGACTTTCCGCTCGACATGGGCCGCGTGAGCGCGCCGGTCAACCGCCTGTCAAACCAGGAACTGGTGCACAGCTACGAGCAGGAATGGGGCAAGGTGGCGCATTGAACGCTGCAGCGCTGCCGCAAGCCTTGCGCGGCTGGAAAACTGGGGCAGTTAAGGTTGAGTTCACCGCACAGCGCTGCAATAATTGCTATCAATTAAATAGCTGCTTTCGCCCGTGGGTAGTGCGCTACAGGCACTATTTGCTTGAAATACTCGGCAAAAGCGCCCGTTTCAGAAAATTTCCCGCATGAAGCGCCGCCACTTCCTCGCCGCCTCCGCGCTGCCGCTGCTGGGTTGCCAAGCTGCGCCGCCCATCGAAGGCGGCTTTGTCGGCATCAATGACGAGCGCGGCCACTTGCTGCGTGCGGCCAGCCGCAGCGTGCCGCCGCCGGCCAGCCTGCACACCACCCGCGTGCTGATTCTGGGCGGCGGCGTGGCGGGACTGTCGGCAGCGCGCGCCCTGCGCCTGCGCGGCATGCAGGACTTCGCGCTGCTCGAACTCGAAGACAGCGCCGGCGGCAACAGCCGGGGCAGCCAAATCAACGGCATCGCCTGCCCACTGGGCGCGCACTATTTGCCCGTGCCCGGTGAAGACGCGCACGATCTGCAGGACTTGCTCGAAGAATTCGGCGTGCGCCAGCGCGTTTCAGGCCGCTGGATTTACGACGAGCGCCACCTGTGCCACAGCCCGCAAGAGCGCCTGTTCATCAACGGCCAGTGGCAAGACGGCCTGCTGCCGATGCAGGGCATGGACGCCGCCACGCTGGCCGACTACCAGCGCTTCGCCCGGCTGGTGCAGCAAGCCGATGCGCAAGAAAAATTCACCCTTCCAGTATCAAAAAGCCCGCTTGCGCAAGCGCACCGGGCGCTGGATGCTATGACTTTTGAAGTGTGGCTGAATCAGCACCAACTCGCCAGCCCGGCCTTGCGCTGGTATCTGGACTACTGCTGCCGCGACGACTACGGCGCCGGTCTGGCCAGCGTGTCGGCCTGGGCCGGCCTTCATTACTTTGCCAGCCGCCACGGTTTTCACGCGCCCGGCACCGAATCTTCCGCTGAAGAACGCGAAGCCGGTGTTTTGACCTGGCCCGAAGGCAACGGCTGGCTGACCCAACGGCTGGCCGCGCCGCTGGGCGAGCGCCTGCACACCGGCCGCGTCGTGCTGCGCGTAGCCACCACCAGGCACGGCGTCGAAGTCGATGCCCTGAACACCGCCAGCCAAAAAGTCGAACGCTGGCAAGCTGCGCAATGCATCCTGGCGCTGCCGCTGTTCGTAGCCGCCCGCGTGCTTGAAAACCCGCCCCCCGCATTAGTCCAGGCCGCCAGCACGCTGCGTTACGCACCGTGGCTGGTCGCCAACCTGCACCTCAAAGCTGCCCTGCACGACCGCCCCGGTGCCGCACCCAGCTGGGACAACGTGGTCTACAACGCCGCCCACGACCCGCGCTTTCCCGGCCTGGGCTATGTCGATGCCCGCCACCAGAGCCTGCAATCCGTGCCTGGCGAAACCGTGCTCACCTACTACCGCGCCTTCGGCCTCGACCCGGCGCAGCGCCAGAACCTGTACGACCAGCCGTGGCGGCATTGGCGCGACGCCGTACTGGCTGAACTCAGCGTGCCGCACCCCGACCTGCTTGACAAAGCCACCCGCCTGGACGTGATGCGCTACGGCCACGCCATGAGCGTTCCGGTTCCGGGCATTCGCAGCAGCGCCGCGTTGATGGCACTGCAAAAGCCGCTGCCCGCGCCGTGGCAAAGTCTGCAGTTTGCGCACAGCGATCTGGCGGGCTATTCGGTGTTTGAGGAAGCGTTTGGGCAGGGGGCGCGGTGCGGGGTGAGAAAAGAACTGGGTTGATGAGAATACTGATTGCATGCACTTATGACCAATGATCACAACACGCTTTTGCGCACTGCATTTGATGCCTATCTTGTTCAGTTGGATGGCGGTGGACTTGAGCCTTCAGAAAGCTATCTCCCTTACGATTTTGAGCAAATCAGATGCCACCCGTGGCGCACGCTAGGTGCTGAAATGGTGGAGAATGAATTACGTGAGATGACGAACATCTTGAACTACTGGCTTAAAGCACTTCGACGATGGGGTGCATGGAACAAAGTGATCACTGAGTATGGTGAAGAAGATGCCTGGGACATCCGCAGTGAGTTTTTTGAGGCTCTGGTTCATCAGTGCCTGTTGCAGCCTAGCGCGACACGCGACGCGTTAACGTTTGTTGTCACGAATTCAATGCATCAAGTGCGGCTGATGTTGGGCAACGGCTACCTTGACCACCTCGCAGGCGACCCCGTAACCCACGATCAGAGGCCTATAAATCTGACTCGCCGGGATAAAGAAAAGCGCTTATCTGATCTCATAAAGCCTTGGCGGCAGGCGCAATTCATGACGACGCTTCATCAATTAGATGACACGCCTTATCGAGAGGCTACATCGGACTATCGGAATCGTTCCAGTCATGCAATTGGTCCACGGTTGGCAATTGGTACGACGCGCACAGTTGTTCGATCTGTGGAGCCGTTTACAGAGTTCACGAAGAAAAGTGACGGTACATATGAGCGAACACGAGTAGCTGGACGCATGTCGGTGTGCTACGCCTTTGGTGGCACACCGCCGCTTGATATGGTGGAAGTATTTGCAATCAACCTGAAGCAGTTTCGGTGTGCTCGTGCTTGCTACGAGTCTTATCGTCGCTTGCTTTCAGTCGGCGTAAATGAAGTGTCCAGCGTCCGACCTGCTTTTTAATTGGTCAGTTAATTTGTTTTTGACTGGTGAGTGCCGATGGGTCAAAACCTTAGCATTTCAGTGGCCGAGCGTGTTAAGTGCATGGTTTCCTGACGGGGCTGGAGAAAACAAACTTCCTATCCCTTCGCCTGTAGAGCTGATGGTTTGGGGCAGTTTATTTTTAACAGCGGTTTAAGTAAGCCACTATTGCGCTAGAGCTGGATTCAACTATTTTTTGCTGCTTTTGTTCTGGCAACATCACGCCAAATCAGCAGCGCTTCCAGCTCTTTGGTTTCCACGATTTGCAGCAGTTTGGCGGCAGCGCCGCTGTGGTGTTTATCCGCTGTGGGCGACGCACGCTTAACGGGTGCGACTCCTGACAGTCAGTGCTTGTGAGAGGCGCTGAATTGGTCCTGATCGCCTTCCATTCCAGGCTCCATGACAACCCAAATCTCATTTTCGGATGGGGTCACAAACGTGTCGATCATCACGGCTTCAGTCGTGCCGGTATTCACACCCGACATTCTGTGGAAGGGAGGCATCCAGTAGCAATCACCGGCGCCTGCGCGTTGCGGTGCCGTGCCGCCGTCAAGATACAAAGTCATTTCTCCGGACAGAATGCACGTCTGCCCGCCATAGGGATGCGCATGAATCGGTGAGCGTGTGCCTGCTGCGCGGGTAGTGCGGTGCGAAAGGATTTTCAAACCGGTTGGCTCGCCTTTTTTATTCAACAAATCCGTCGACAGCACACGAACTTCCGAGGTGCTTCTGGCCGGCTGCATGGGTAAAACCTGGCCATCTATCAAATTACTGATTTCCGTCGGGCTCGCGGGCGGCATTTTGTCCTGAGCCCACACACTGCCTTGACACGATAGGACAGCCAATGCAGTGAAAGCCGCCGCCTTGAACTTCGATGCGTGAATTAATCTCATAAAAATATGTCCTTCGTTTGATTGACTACTTCTGACAAAACCAGGGGAAGCTCACGGTTACGTTTCAATCTATGGCGGGCGCTATCAGGAAAATCTTGACGCCCGTCAATCATCACCTCAAAAAATGGCTTGATCTGCTACCAGCAACAGTGCTCGTCCACGTCTGCATGGCCATTCTGTGTACATCAACTCGTCCAACTATTTGATACCTGGCAGTCGAGCGCCGTGACGCTGGCTTCGTTGACACCCTTCGCATTTTTTATGCATGAACGATAGCTAACCCCGCCTCCGCCAGACATCAAACAAAAGGAATCCTAGTTTACTTTAGGAAACAAAATTATTGTTACAAATTCGGGTGTGAAGCTTGGCTGCTGGAAACGGTGGTGGTCAGGTCAGTGGCTATCACAGCGTGCCACTTGGCTACTTTGAGGTCGTTAAAAGGTGCGCGCGTGTCGGTGCCTGGATTTATTGGCACGATGATGAGCCGTCCGGAGCGATCATGATGTGCAGCACCCGCTACCTTGCGTTTTTGGCATTGGGCAGCAGTTGCGTGAAAGCAGGCCAAACGCTGTTAGCGTCAAGCTGACCTGCTGCTGCCCAGGCTTCTGGGTTCCTGACGGCTCTTCGCAGAGCGCCCGGACGCGAGCCATGGCCAGCTTGGGCATGCTGCGATGAGCATTGAGCCCTGCGGGAGTTTCCAGCATTTCGTTGATGCAGGCATGAGTCTTGGCGCATTTGTCTCCGGCCAGACCAGCAAGATGATCGCGTTTGGGCCTTGCTTCGCTACGAGCGCCCGGGTGGAGTCGCTCTTGCTTTATCCGGCTACGGCAATTTTTTTCATGCAGATTCAGCCACCCAAATCTGCTTTATAGCCGTTTTGTTCGATATCGAGTTCTTATGCGCAGTGCGACCCGTTGCACAAAAGCTTTTTGCGCAGCTGTCAAATCTGGTTGCCAGCATGCTGAGCAATAATGAAGCTGGTTTGCCATGACCCATATTCTTGATGGACTGGCAGGCCAGGAATCACCTGGGCGCCTGTTCTTGCAACAGTTCTTTACCCTAAACCTTTTGGAAACTGTTTTGCCGGTCACTTACGACAGTTCACTGGTTCTTGCCTCTTTGGCGGTGGCCATCTTGGCCTCTTATGTTGCGCTGCACCTTGCATCGCGCGTTTGTGTCGCGCGCAGTCGCCCCGCATCGTTTTTCTGGCTGGCGGGCGGCGCAGTGTCCATGGGCATGGGTATCTGGTCAATGCACTTTGTCGGCATGCTGGCGGCCAAAATTGGTATCCAGATGGTCTTTCACTGGGGCTGGACGGCTTTGTCGCTCCTGATCGCTGTGCTGGCTTCTGGCCTTTCGCTGTTCCTGGTCAGCCGCGACAGCCTGCGGCCGTGGATGCTGGTTTTGGGCGGAGTGGTGATGGGAGCAGGGATTGCCGCCATGCACTACATCGGCATGGGCGCCATGCAGATAAGCCCAGGCGTGCGTTATGCGCCCGTGCTGTTCGCGCTCTCGCTGCTGATCGCCGTGGCGGCTTCTTGCGCGGCGCTGTGGCTGTTTTTCAAGCTGCGCGTGTCCGGCGTTGGCAATCCGCTGTGGAAGCGGGCGGGCGGCGCGGTGGTCATGGGGCTGGCGATTGCCGGGATGCACTACACCGGCATGGCGGCCACCCGGTTTGCCCTTGGCAGCGTGTGTACTGCGCCTACGGCGAGTGAACAGAACCATTGGCTTGCGTGGGGCATTGCCGGCTTCACGGTCATGATGCTGGGCATCACATTGCTCATTTCCCTGTTCGACAAGCAGCTGATTGGCCGTGCAGCGCGCCATCAGGCTCATCTCACGCAGGTCAACGAGCGGCTGCGGCAGGAATCCCAAGAACTTGCGTTGGCCAATGCGCAGATCAGCGAGCAATCAAGAGCCCTTGAGCGCCTGAATGTGGAACTGGAAGAGCGGGTTCGGGTGCGCACCGGGCAGCTTCAGGCCGCCAATGGCGAGCTGGAGGCTTTCTCGTATGCGGTTGCCCATGATTTACGGGCACCGCTCAGTGTCATTCAGGGGTTCAGCGTTTTGCTGGCCAAGGGCGCTGCAGACAAGCTCGATGCGCGTTTGCTGCGTTACCTGACGCGGATTCAGGCTGGCGTGACGCAGATGAATGACCTGATTGAAGGCCTGCTGTCGCTGGCCAAGCTTTCGCGCGTGGACATTGCACCCGATCCAGTAGACCTGAGCCGGCTGGCGCGGGAGGTCTTGGAGCTTTGCCAAACAGGCGATGCCGGGCGCGTTGTGCATGCCTATGTGGCGCCAGATATGCACTGTATCGGCGACCCACGCCTGATTCGCCAGGTGCTGGCGAACCTGATTGGCAATGCCTGGAAGTTTTCTTCCAAAACGCCGGACGCGTCGATTGAAGTGGGTGTTATGCCGAAGACAGCAGGAGAATCGGTTTTTTTCGTCAAGGACAACGGCGCGGGCTTTGACATGAAGCTGGCGGCCCAATTGTTTTCACCTTTTCAGCGGCTGCACAGCCTGTCGGAGTTTGAGGGTTCAGGCATCGGTCTGGCCACAGTCCAGCGCATCGTGACGCGCCACGACGGGCGCATCTGGGCCGACGCCAAACCAGGGCAGGGCGCAACCTTTTATTTCACGTTGGGCAAAGCGAAGCCGGAAGGCTTGCCGGATACGTGTACTCAGATGACAGAGACGCCGGTTGCTTGATGGATTCCGGCTGACCTGGTCGGCTTGAAATGCTGGAGGGGCTGCGTTTTTAGGGGCAAATACAGCTTTTCGTTGGTAGCGCAGCGGGTCTCGCCAGGCGTAGCGTGACTGATCTTTTCAGAGCGCCGCAACTTTAAAAGCTTCAGCCGGATTGCCGTCACACACTCGCAAACCGCCCGCGCAAATACGCAATGATTTTTTCCGAATCGTAGAGCCACTGGGTCTTGCCGGCCTTGTCGGTGATTTTGAGGCAAGGCACTTTGGTCTGGCCGCCGCCTTTTAGCAGCGCCTGGCGGTCGGGGCCCTCGTGCTGGGCGTCGATGCGCTGGATGTTCAGCGACAGACGGCTGATTTCCTGGCGCACCTTGATGCAAAAAGGGCAGGTCTGGTATTGGTACAGCACCAGCGACTGGCATTGCTGGTCTACGACTTTTTGCGCCGCCTGCGGGCGGACGATGCCCTTGGGCCGGGTCAGGGATTCCTTGAGCAGCATGACCGGGCCAAGAACGGTGCGCAGGGTTCTGAAGAAGAGGCGGATAAAAGTTTTCATGAGGGATTTTAGGCGTGTGCTGCCCTGGCCCGCTCTTGCCTCGTAGCGCCAGAGGAAAACGGCACGTCCTAAAATCGGCTTCCTCTTATGGGAGTCCTGGTGAAAAAAGATAGAACAAATCCCCTCAGCGCCGCTGCTGAATCGAAACTTCAGCTTGGCAAGGCAATCAAGCCGTGACGCTGTACGCCCAACTGCACACCGCCAAGAGCGAAGAAGACGTTAAAGACGCCTACATCAAAGCCCTCGGCCTCAAGGGTTTCACCAAGGGTCTGATCGACATTCAGACCCGCGAAATCTGGTTCGAGGCCAAAGACACCGGCAAGTGCTCCAGCTATGCCATGTTCACCCAACTGCTGCATTACGTGCAGGTGGCGCTGAACAGGGGCGAAATCGTGCCGCCGTTTCTGGCCGTGATCGACACTGAAAAAGCTGCGCTGATGAAAAGCGCCAACGTGTTGCCATTCCTGGCCAAAAAAACGGTGAAGTGGGGCAAATCCGCCAGCCAGTACACGCAAGAGGCGCTGGACGAAATATCGGCCCACATTGGCGCGCACTTTGTCTCGTTCAAAATTTCGACGCATGAAGACGAATTTTTAAGCACCGTCAAAGCGGCCATTCGCTCCGGCGACCTCATCCGCACGCAAATCACGCCGGACAACCTCAAACAGGTGTTTGACAAGTGGGTAGCCATGATCGGGCGCGAAATTACAGGGGTGACGGAAGACGCCTACGCCCTGCTGTTTTTTGCCGACATCATGCACGACGGCACGGTGTCCACCCACGCCAACCTGCCCGCCGAGTTGCTGCACAAAAACGGTGCGCCGGTGTTCAGTCTGGCCGGAAAAATTTATGAGTTGGGCAACAAGGAAGGCTACCGGCAGTTTTGGGCGATTTACCACAAGCCGCCCAAATCGGAATACCGCGACTACCTGCTGGAACGCCGCGACAGCCTGATTCCGCTCAATGAGCGCAGCTTCAAGGGCGCGTTTTATACGCCGCTGCATGTGGTCGATAAAGCCTATGACAAGCTGGCTGAGACGCTGGGCAAAAACTGGCAAAAGGACTACATCGTCTGGGACATGTGCTGCGGTGTGGGCAACCTCGAAGTCAAGCACAGCAACCCGCGCAACGTCTATATGTCCACGCTCGATCAGCATGACATTGACGTGATGAAAGCCACCAAAACCTGTGTGGCGGCGCAGCGCTTTCAGTACGACTATTTGAACGACGACATTGCCGACGATGGCACGATTGATTACAGCCTAACGAACAAAGTGCCCCTGTCCCTGCGTGCGGCAATAGCTGAGGGCAAAAAGCTATTGGTGCTGATTAATCCGCCGTATGCGGAGGCGACGAATCGGGGCAACACTGCCCTCGAAGAAGATGCGCAAAATAAGTCCGGCGTGGCGAAGACAAAACTCGCGGCCACTGCAATGTCGCAATACGGTAAGGCCAGTAATGAACTTTTTACGCAATTCGTAGCGCGCATTGCACAAGAAATTCCGACTGCCACGCTGGCCATGTTCAGCACCTTGAAATATGTCAATGCGCCTACTCTGGCAAAGTTTCGTCAATCATGGAGTGCCGAATATATCGGTGGTTTTGTCGTACACAACCAAGCGTTTGATGGTCTGAGTGGAAAATTCCCGATTGGCTTTTTGGTATGGAAAACCAACCGAAATGCAGGACACCAAATTACTGAAATCGCTGTTGAGGTCTTCGACAAAGATGCAAATGCGATAGGCGAGAAGACATTCTTTAATCTTCCCAACGAACACTATCTTGGTGAGTGGTTTGTTCGACCCAAGACCAACAAAACTGATGTTGTTCCATTAAAAAATGCAGTCACGCCAGCCACTGCCACAAAAGACCTGCGAGGCACGAAGTGGGCTGACGGTGCCGTTGCCTACATGCTATCTGGCGGAAACGATCTGCAGCACGCAGAGCAACAGACCGTGATCTTCTCGTCCGGTTACAGCAGTGCTCGTGGCTTCTTCATAACGCCTGAAAACCTCTGGCAGGCAGCTGTCGTATTTTCTGTACGGCGCTTGGTCAGGCCCACGTGGCTCAACGACCGAGACCAGTTTCTGCAACCCACCACACCACTCACCGACGATTTCAAAAACGACTGCCTGATTTGGATGCTCTTTAACCGCTGCAACCGAACCGCCAGCGCCAACGACCTCGAATGGAACGGCAAAAAGTGGTCGCTGGTCAATCACTTCATTCCCTTCACCGAAACCGAAGTGGGCGCGCATGACCGTTTTGAGTCCGACTTCATGGTGCAGTACCTGGCCGAAAAAACTTTGTCCGCCGAGGCGCTGGCGGTGCTGGATGCCGGGCGCATGTTGTGGCGGGCCTACTTCGCCTACACCGATGCGCGCACGGTGCGCGACGCCTACAAACTGAACCGCGCCGACGTGGGCTGGTACCAGATTCGCAATGCACTTGCAGCCCGCAACGCCAGCGGCGACACCGTACCTGTCAATTTCGGCCCTTTCGAGCTGGCTTATCAGGCATTGACCGAAAAATTGCGCCCCCAAGTTTTTACATTGGGGTTTTTGCGCTGACCCTCGGCTCTTTGCCCGCAGGGCGACGCAGCCGCTGCTTCACCCCCGCATCAAGGCCTCAATCTCGTCGGCCTTCACCGGCACGCCGCGCGTCAGCAGCTCGCAGCCGTTGGCGGTGACCAGCGCGTCGTCTTCAATGCGGATGCCGATGTCCCAGAACTTCTTGGGCACGCCTTTGGCGGGGCGCACGTAAAGGCCGGGCTCGATGGTCAGCACCATGCCGGGTTTCAGGAGGCGCGACGGTTTGCGCATCACCAACTGGCCGAGCGCGTCTTTTTCTTCTTGCGGCTGGCTGCCGGGTTCGGTGTAGTCGCCGCAGTCGTGCACGTCCATGCCCATCCAGTGGCCGGTGCGGTGCATGTAGAACTGGCGGTAAGCGCCGGATTCGAGCACGTCGTCGACGTTGCCGTGCTTGCCCTTGGCCAGCAGGCCGGTGTCCAGCATGCCTTCGATCAGTACGCGCGTGGCGGCGTTGTGCGGGTCGATGAAGCGCTGGCCGGGCCGGGTGACGGCAATGGCGGCTTCCTGCGCGGCCAGCACGATGTCGTACAGCGTGCGCTGCGCTGGCGTGAACTGGCCGTTGGCCGGAAAAGTGCGGGTGATGTCGCTGGCGTAGCCGTCGAGTTCGCAGCCGGCGTCAATCAGGCAAAGCTGGCCGGCCTTGAGTTCGGTGTTGCCGGCGCGGTAATGCAGCACGCAGGCGTTGGCACCGGCGGCCACGATGCTGGTGTAGGCCGGGAATTGCGCGCCGTGGCGGCGGAACTCGTGCAGCAGTTCGGCTTCGAGGTGGTATTCGCGCAGACCGCCTTCAATACCATTGCGCAACATAGCGCTTGAGATCTGCATGGCGCGCACATGGGCACCGGCTGAAATGCTGCCGGCGCGGCGCAGGATGGCGATTTCATGGCGGTCTTTGATTAGCCGCATTTCATCAAGCGGCTTGCACAGGTCGTGCAGGCTTTGCGGGCATTCAGCACCCAGGCGGATGCGGGCGCGCACCTGGCCGAGCCAGCCGTCGACCTGGGTTTCGAGGCCTTTGTGGGTGGCGAACGGAAACCAGACAGCATTCTGGTTGGCCAGCAGATCGGGCATTTTTTCGTCCAGCGTGTCCACGCTGAAGGCGGCGTCCACGCCGAGTTCTTCAGGCGCGGCCTCGGGGCCGAGTCGAATGCCGTCCCAGATTTCGCGCTCCAGGTCTTTGGGCTGGCAAAACAGCGTGCTTTTGATGGATTTGGCGTTCTTGCCGCTGGCCTCTATGACCAGCCACGCGCCGGGTTCGCTGAAGCCGGTCAGGTAATAAAAATAGCTGTCGTGGCGGTAGGGAAAGTCGCTGTCGCGGTTGCGCGGCGATTCGGGCGCGGTGGGCAGCAGCGCCACGCCGCCGCCAGCGGCTTGCAGGGCGCGGCCAACAACGGCGCGGCGTTGGGCATAGACGGCGGAAGGGGTCAAAAGAGGGCTCATGGCGGCGTGATGCTTTCAGTTCGTGAGAGGTTGATCGAGATGCGCGGCAAAATTTGCCCTTCAGGGCGGAGAGGATAGCGGGGACACCGTAGGTGTCCTGACTTTAGTTTTAGTGCGGTGTTTGCTGTTGTTCGATGTACTGGCGAATCACAGCAATCGGGGCACCGCCGCAACTGCCTGCGAAGTAGCTCGGCGACCAAAGCGCATTACCCCAGAGCTTTTTTTGGATGCTCGGATAGTTCTTCTTGCGCACCAGGCGGCTCGATACACCTTTGAGGCTATTGACCAAGTTCGACACGGCCACTTTGGGCGGGTAGTTCACCAACAAATGCACATGGCCATCCTCACCGTCGAACTCCACCAGCTCAGCTTCAAAGTCCAGGCAGGTTTGCGCGAAGATGACGTGCAAGTCATTCAGGATTTCTTTGGTGAACACCTCGCGTCGATATTTGGTGACGAAGACCAAATGAACGTGCATCAAAAATACACAGTGTCTTCCGTGCCGAATGTCTGTATTATTTCTCATAGACCAAGTCTAATTAAAACATGCAGCGCCTTCAAGCCTATAAATTCGAACTGATGCCCAATGGGGCGCAGCAGCGTGACATGCGCCGGTTTTCTGGTGCGTGCAGATTCGTGTTTAACAAGGCACTGGCGCTACAAAAAGCCAACACGCAAGCGGGCGAGAAGTTCATCGGCTATGTGTCGATGGCAAAGCGTCTGACCGACTGGCGTAATGGGCCTGAGACCCCGTGGCTCAAAGAGGCTCCTTGTCACCCGTTGCAGCACGCCCTTAAAGACCTGGAACGCGCATACAAAAACTTCTTCGCCAAACGCGCCGACTTCCCGCGTTTCAAACGCAAGGGCAGCGGCGAGAGCTTTCGCTACCCCGACGCCAAGCAATTCAAACTGGACGGTGGCAATGGCCGCATCTTCCTGCCCAAGCTGGGCTGGATGCGCTTGCGCCTGTCGCGGGAGGTGATGGGCACGCTCAAGAACGCCACGATCAGCCTGAGCGCTGGCAAGTGGTATGTGAGCATTCAAACTGAGCGTGAAGTCGAGCAGCCGGTGCCAACGGCGAGCACAGCCATTGGTATCGACTTGGGGCTCACTCGCTTTGCCACGCTGTCGGACGGCACGTTCGTTGCCCCGCTCAATAGCTTCAAAAAGCACGAACAACGCTTGGCCCGCTACCAGCGGCGCATGAGCCGCAAAGTCAAATTTAGCAAAAACTGGCACAAGGCCAAAAGGAAGGTGCAAAACACGTACACCCGTATCGGTGACGCCCGCCGAGACTATCTGCACAAGACCTCAACAACGATCAGCCAAAACCACGCGATGGTTTGTATCGAGGATTTGCGGGTACGAAACATGTCCAAGTCGGCGGCAGGCGGTACTGAAAAACCGGGCAAAAACGTTCGGGCCAAGTCCGGTCTGAACAAAGCCATTCTCGATCAAGGCTGGTTCGAGTTTCGCCGCCAGCTGGCGTACAAACTTGGCTGGAATGGCGGGACGCTGGTGGCCGTGCCTGCGCACAACACGAGCAGAACCTGCCCGTGCTGCGAGCATGTCGCCAAAGAGAACCGCTTGAGCCAAGCGAAGTTCTTGTGTGTCGATTGTGGCTATGAAGAAAACGCCGATGTAGTCGGCGCAATGAATGTATTGGCGCGGGGACACCGCGTTGCAGCCTGTGGAGAGGACGGCTCTGGCCGTGGTCGCAAGATCACGACGAAACCAGCCTCAGTGAAGCAGGAACCCACCGAAGCGACTATGCACGAGGTTTCTCATGCGTAGCACCGTAGGAATCCCCGCCGCGCGCGGCGGGGAGGATGTCAATCAGTTCGGCGAGCCGTGCCGGTGTGCCGACATCGGTCCATGCGCCTGCGTACAACTCGGCGCTAACTTGATGCTGATCCATTGCCAGGCGCAGCAGCGGGGCCAGCGCAACGGCGCGGCCTTGCGGATTGCCAAAGGGCAGGGTGTCGAACAATTCGCGCCGATACAGGCCGATGGTGCTGTAGGTGTAGCGCGGCGCGGTGTCGTCAAGCGGCAGGTTCAGCGCCAGGCCGTCAGGGCTCAGGCCGAAGTCGCCGCGCGGGTTGTGTGCCGGATTGGGCACCAGCCACAGGTGGGCCAGCTTGTCGCTGGCCAGAAAGCGGCTGACGGCGGCAGGTGAAAATTCAAAACCGGGCACAAACACATCGCCCGCCAGCAGCCAGAATACGTCGCCCAGCAGCGGCAGCGCGCGCGCAATGCCGCCCGCCGTTTCCAGCGCGTAGCCAAAGTCATCGCCTTCGTGGGAGTATGAAAATGATAGCTGCTCGCGCCCGTGCTGCTTGCGCCAGAGGCCAAAATGGCTTGAAATATGCTCGCCCAGCCAGGCCGTGTTGATCACCAGCCCGGTCACGCCGCCGCGCGCCAGGGCGTCAACATGCCAGTCAATCAGCGCCTGGCCCTGTACTTTCAGCAGCGGCTTGGGGCAGCTGTCGGTCAGCGGGCGCATGCGTTCGCCGCGTCCGGCCGCCAGGATCATGGCCTTGACCACAGTCGAGCCGCTGAAATTTGAAGTGGGTTCGGCCATCGTCAGCCGGCTCATGGGGCGGTGCCCCGGTCGAGCGAGCGCTGCTCGGTCCATTCGGGCGCGAACCGGTCGATCAGCGCCTGCATCAGCTGCTGCGCGCGGCGGGAATGGTCGCCGCCAAAATTGCACACATACACATCAAGCGTCACGGTTTTTTTCTCGGGCCAGGTATGCACGCACAGATGCGATTCGGCCAGCAGCACCGTGGCGGTGACCCCGCCCGGCCCGTGTTCCGTCGCCGGAAATGTATGAAACAGCTGGCCCACCGCCTGCAGCCCGGCGGCTTGCACGGCAGCGACGCACCAGGCGCCCAGCGGGTCTGCATCGGTGAGCCACGCGGATGCGCAGCGGCAGTTGTAAAGATCGGCAGTGAGGTGAAGGCCTTGCATAACCCTGACTTTAGACGATGCCATTACAAAGCATTGCAACGTGTCGCAAAAGGGGAGACAGGCCATCAAACTGTAAAATGCCGCGTTAGCCTTGGACCCGACCCGCGGTCTTTTTGATTTTCCTTCCCGGAGCAGCCTACATGGCCAACACGCAAATGATGGCGAATGCGATACGCGCACTCGCAATGGACGCCGTACAACAAGCCAACTCCGGTCATCCCGGCGCGCCCATGGGCATGGCCGACATGGCTGTCGCCCTCTGGGGTGACCACCTCAAGCACAACCCCGTCAACCCGCACTGGATGAACCGCGACCGCTTCGTGCTGAGCAACGGCCATGCGTCGATGCTGATCTATTCGGTGCTGCACTTGACGGGCTACGCGTTGCCCATCGAAGAACTGAAGAATTTCCGCCAGTTCGGCTCCAAGACGCCCGGCCACCCCGAAGTGGACGTGACGCCCGGCATTGAAACCACCACCGGCCCGCTCGGCCAGGGCCTGACCAACGCGGTCGGCATGGCACTGGCTGAAAAGCTGCTGGCCAGCGAATTCAATCGCACCAACGGCAAGACTGACCTGACCATCGTCGACCACCACACCTATGTCTTCATGGGCGACGGCTGCCTGATGGAAGGCATCAGCCACGAAGCCATCGCGCTGGCCGGCGCCTGGAAGCTAAACAAGCTGATTGCGCTGTACGACGACAACGGCATTTCCATCGACGGCCAGGTCGCGCCCTGGTTCATCGACAACACGCCGATGCGTTTTACGGCCTGCGGCTGGAACGTGATCGACGCGGTAGACGGCCACGACGCCGCCGCCGTGTCGGCTGCCATTGCGCAAGCCAAAAACAACACCGACAAGCCGACGCTGATCGTCTGCAAGACGCACATCGGCAAAGGCTCGCCCAACCGCGCCAACACCTCCAAAGCCCACGGCGAACCGCTGGGCGCCGAGGAAATCGGCCTGACCCGCACCGCCATCAACTGGCCGCACACCGCGTTCGATCTGCCCAAGGAAACCTACGCCGCGTGGGACGCCAAGGTCAAGGGCGGCAAGAACGAAGCCGCCTGGGACAAGAAGTTTGCCGCCTACACCAAGGCGCACCCCGAATTGGCCGCTGAATTCGTGCGCCGCATGCAGGGCGAGTTGCCAAAGAGCTTTGCGCAACTGGCCGTCGATACCGTCGTGGCCGCGCACACCAAGGCCGAAACCGTGGCCTCGCGCAAGGCGTCGCAACTGGCGCTGGAATCGTTCACCGCCGGCTTGCCCGAACTGCTGGGCGGCTCTGCCGACCTGACCGGCTCGAATCTAACCAACACCCAATCAACGCCTGCGCTGCGCTTTGACGCCAACGGCGACGTGGTGCAACTTGATGCGGCCAACGGCAGCCAGATCGGTGGCCGCCATATCAACTACGGCGTGCGCGAATTCGGCATGGCCGCCATCATGAACGGCGTGGCGCTGCATGGCGGCTTCATTCCCTATGGCGGTACGTTCTTGACGTTCAGCGACTACTCGCGCAACGCCATCCGCATGGCCGCGCTGATGAAGCTGCGCGTGGTGCATGTGTTCACCCACGACTCCATCGGCCTGGGCGAAGACGGCCCGACGCACCAGTCAATCGAGCATGCCGCCAGCCTGCGCCTGATTCCGAACCTCGACGTCTGGCGTCCGGGCGACACCGCTGAAACCGCCGTGGCCTGGGCCGTGGCGCTGGAAAACAAGAGCCGCCCGACGGCCTTGCTGCTGAGCCGCCAGAACCTGCCGTACGCGCCGAAAGACGATGTCGGCCAGATCAGCAAGGGCGCTTACGTGCTGGCCGAGCCGGCAGAAGTCGGCCTGAAGAAAAAGGCCCAGGTCGTCATCATTGCCACCGGCTCTGAAGTGCAACTGGCGCTGAAGGCGCAAGAGCAACTTGCTACGCAAAAGATAGCTGCCCGCGTCGTTTCCATGCCCAGCACAACCACATTTGACCGTCAAGACGCAGCCTACAAGTCGAAAATCCTGCAAGAAGGCATTCCGCGTATTGCCGTGGAAATGGGCGTGACCGACGGCTGGTGGAAATACGGCTGCGCCGCCGTCATCGGCATCGACACCTTCGGCGAATCGGCCCCGGCTGGCGTGCTGTTCAAGCATTTCGGCTTCACGCCGGAAAATGTCGTCGCGACCGTGCGCAAGGTGCTGCGCAAGAAGTAAAACCCCGGTTGGCGCTGGCAGGCGCAAGCGCCAACCTTCACGCCATCCGCTCGCCCTTGACCTTGCGCAAAACAGGCTATGGCGATTGAACGGATGATCAAAAGTTAACTACTGGAGCTAAAGCAAGATGACTATCAAGATGGGTATTAACGGCTTCGGCCGCATTGGCCGCAACGTGTTGCGCGCCGCCGTGCAGAACTTCAGCGACATCGAGATCGTCGCCATCAACGACTTGCTCGAGCCCGATTACCTGGCCTACATGCTGCAGTACGACTCGGTGCATGGCCGCTTCAAGGGTGAAGTTTCGGTCGAAGGTAACACTTTGATCGTCAACGGCAAAAAAATCCGCTTGAGCCAAGAGCGCGACCCGGCCAACCTGAAGTGGGACGAAGTCGGCGCCGACGTGGTGCTGGAAGCCACCGGTCTGTTTCTGGACAAAGCCTCGGGTGAAAAGCACTTGGCCGCTGGCGCCAAGAAAGTCATCTTCTCGGCGCCGTCGAAAGACGATACCCCGATGTTCGTTTTCGGCGTGAACGACGCTACCTACGCCGGCCAGGCCATCATCTCCAACGCCAGCTGCACCACCAACTGCCTGGCCCCTGTGGCCAAAGTCTTGAATGACAAATGGGGCATCAAGCGCGGCCTGATGACTACGGTTCACGCGGCCACGGCAACGCAAAAAACCGTTGACGGCCCGAGCAACAAGGACTGGCGCGGCGGTCGCGGTATTCTGGAAAACATCATTCCATCGTCCACCGGCGCAGCCAAGGCCGTCGGCGTGGTGATTCCCGAGCTGAACAAAAAGCTCACCGGCATGTCCTTCCGCGTTCCCACGTCCGACGTGTCGGTGGTGGACCTGACCTGCGAGCTGAACAGCGAAGCGACGCTGAAAGAAATCTGCGCCGAGATGAAAGCGCAGTCCGAAGGCGCCTTGAAGGGCGTACTGGGTTACACCGAAGACAAGGTCGTCGCGACCGACTTCCGTGGCGATACCCGCACCTCGATTTTTGATGCGGACGCCAGCATTGCGCTGGACGCAACCTTCATCAAGATCGTGGCCTGGTACGACAACGAATGGGGTTACTCGAACAAGTGCCTCGAAATGGCGCGGGTCGTGTCGAAGTAAGGATGCGGTCAAAAATAACTTTCCTGTGTCATACCCGCGAAGGCGGGTATCCAGACTCGTTTGAGCGTTTCAGCCCGTGTCGCTGGATTCCCGCCTTCGCGGGAATGACGGACGGGAAGTTATTGATTGCCAAATCCTAAGTCTTCTTCACTTTCGTCAAAAATGCGCCTTCGGGCGCTTTTTTTTGCCCGGAATTTAACCTGTCGTTTTAGAAAGTATCTATTCACTATAATGCGAAAAATCGGAAATCATCCGATGATAATGGCTGAAAGTATCTATTCATAAACCTATTCATCAGGCCCGCCCATGGCAACTCACGCGCTGACTGACGCTCTGCTGTCCGCCCTGCGCGCGCAAGGCGGCGTTGCCACCAGCATTGAATTGCAGACGCGCCTGAGCGTGAGCCAATCGACCGTGTCCCGCGCACTCGCGCCGCTGCTGGCGGCAGGCGACGTGCGCCAGACCGGCGCGGCGCGGGCGCGGCGTTACCTGCTGCCGCGCCACATTCCGGGCGCAGGGCGCGAATTGCCGGTGATGCGCGTCGATGCACGCGGACAGGTCACGGCGTTTGGCTGTATCGTGCCGTTGCCGGGCGGGCGGTTTTGGGTCGATGAGGCGGATGGTGTGAGTGAACTGCACGCCGGCCTGCCCTGGTTTCTGGACGACATGCGCCCGCAAGGATTCATGGGCCGCACCTTTGCCCACGCCCATCCGGCGCTGGAGCTGGCGGCTGATCCGCGCCATTGGAGCGCCGACGACGCGCTCAAGGCGCTGGCCAGCTTTGGCGACGATTTGCCCGGCAATCTGATCGTCGGCGAGCCGGCCTTCGAGCGCTTTCACACGCTGGGCGAGCGCGCCTCGCGGGCGGCCTCCAGCGCCGACTACCCGCGTCTGGCGCAGCAAGCCATGCTGGGCGCGCTGCCCGGCTCGTCAGCCGGTGGCGAGCAGCCCAAGTTCTGCACGCTGACGGATGGCCGCGCGGTGATCGTCAAGTTCTCGCCCGCTGGCGATTCCGACGTGGACCAGCGCACGCGCGACCTGCTGGTGTGCGAGCACCTGGCGCTGCAAACGCTGGCCAGCGCCGGTTTGCCGGCCGCCCGCACGCAGGTGTTTTTGATCGATAACCGGATGTTTCTGGAATCCGAACGCTTTGACCGTACCGCCGCCGGGCGTATCGGCATGGTCTCGCTGCAGGTTTATGACGCACAATACGTCGGCCAGGAAGACAACTGGGCCGCCACCGCCGGTCGTATGGAGGCGCGTTCGCTGCTACGACCGCAGGACGCGGCGCACCTGCGGTTGCTGGAAGCCTACGGCGTGCTGATCGCCAACACCGACCGCCATTACGGCAACATTTCCCTGCTGCTGGATGACGACGACTGGCAGCTGTCGCCCACCTACGACATGCTGCCGATGCTCTACGCGCCGGTGGGCGGCGAGCTGGTGGCGCGCGACTTTGCCGCCCGTCCGCTGCAACCCAGCGCCGCCACGCTCGATCAGTGGACGCAGGCCAAGGAACTGGCCATCGCCTTCTGGCAAACCGCCGCGCAGGACGCACGGATTTCGGCAGGTTTCAGGGCCGTGGCATCAGGCAATCTGCAAACCCTTCGAATGTTGTAACGCTGACTGTCCGTTGTAGCGCATTCGCTCAGAGCAATGCAAGCCTATTTATTCATCAAAAAGGTTATTTGCGCATGGTGGTATTGCGTATTTAGCTATTAATATAGTAGCAAATATGCTGGATTCCTTGCCCGCTGTGATTTCCAGTCAAGCAGATTCCGTTTTAACCGGCTACAGCGCCCACGCAAGGTTCAGCCGGCGCGGCGACTGGCCGCTGCCTGCGCAATCTCGGGCGGCAGGCGCTTGAGCAGCCAGCGAATCGCCAGCGGCACCAGCACCAGGTCGTCGACCAGGCCGATCACCGGCAGCACATCGGGAATCAAATCGATGGGCGAAAAGAGATACAGCGCAATCAGTGCCGTGCCCCATTTCAGCCAGCCTGGCGCGTCCGGGTGGCGCAGCGCAAACCACAACTGTCGCGCGTCCCCGCGCACGACCGTCCAAAGCAGGGTCAAGCGTTTCAACATGACAATCAATCTCCTTACTGATCGGATCCTGATGGACCCGCATTGGCTACAAATGGCGCTGGCCAGGGCGACTGCAAGGCTTTATCACCGGACGTTACATTCGGTGCCTGAGCGTTGCTGGCAACGCTCAGGCGCGTTTAAAAATCGTGGTCATGCATCAACGCAGCCGGCCCTGCACAGGCAAGGGCAGGGCCGTTTTGTAGCGCACCTGCTTGAGCGCAAAACTGGATCGGATCTTTTCGATGCCCGGAATGGGCGTGAGCTGTTCCACGATGAATTTTTCAAGGGCAGCAATGTCGGTGATGGCCACGCGGATCAGGTAGTCGCTGTCGCCGCTCATCAAATAGCATTCCATGACCTCGTCGTGCTCTGCAATGCGCTTTTCAAACTCGGCCAGCGCGGCCTTGCTCTGGCTTTTCAGGCTGATGGAAATAAAAACGTTCAAGCCAATGCCCAGGGCTGCGGCGCTCACCAGTGCTACATAGCGTTCTATAACACCATGCTCCTTCAGCGCCTTGACGCGCGCCAGACAAGGCGAAGGGGACAGGTGGACCTGACGCGCCAGTTCCACGTTGGTCAGTCCACCGTTGTTTTGCAAGGCATCAATAATGCGCAAGTCAACTGAATCTAGCATAAAAATTTGAAAAGTTAATGTAGTGCAGCATATTGTGCTGTGAGTTCGGGTATGTCTTCCCCGAGATCAGCAGCCTGTGCGCACTTTATTTGCGTAAATTCATTCATATGACTTGCTTGTTTTCAACCCATGAACTTTGCACACATGAATGATCCGCTCGATACCGATCCTGAAGAAACCGGCGAATGGCAAGACGCCCTGGCGGTCCTGTTGGCCACGCAGGGACCGGAGCGTGCCCGCTTTGTGCTCGACACCCTGGCGCGCCAGGCGCGCACCGCCCGTGTCGGTTGGCAGCCCGAGTTGTGCACGCCTTACGTGAACACCATCGCAGTGGACCAGCAACCGCCATTTACCGGCGACCTGGCCATTGAAGAGCGGCTTGCCTCGCTGATGCGCTGGAACGCCCTGGCGATGGTGGCGCGGGCCAACCAGGCCTACGGCGACCTGGGCGGCCACATTGCCAGCTATGCCAGTGCTGCTGATCTGTTCGAGGTTGGCTTCAACCACTTTTTTCATGCGCGTGACCAGCGCCCCGAAGGCGGACATCTGGGCGATCTGGTGTTCTTCCAGCCGCACAGCGCCCCGGGCGTGTACGCGCGGGCTTACCTGGAAGGCCGCTTGAGCGAGGCAGACCTGGGCTACTACCGTCAGGAGCTGACCAGCCCTGCCGCGCTGGACGGAACCGGTGCGCGCGGCCTGTGCAGCTATCCGCATCCCTACCTGATGCCTGATTTCTGGCAGTTCCCGACCGGCTCCATGGGCATCGGTCCGATCAGCTCGATCTACCACGCCCGTTTCATGCGCTACCTGAGCCACCGGCAACTGCTGGACTGCGCGAACCGCAAGGTGTGGGGCGTGTTCGGCGACGGTGAAATGGACGAGCCTGAAAGCATGAGCGCGCTGACGCTGGCGGCCCGTGAGGGGCTGGACAACCTGGTCTGGGTCGTCAATTGCAACCTGCAGCGGCTGGACGGGCCGGTGCGCGGCAATGGCCGCATCATCGACGAGCTGGAAAAGCTGTTTTTCGGTGCTGGCTGGAACGTCATCAAGCTGGTCTGGGGCAGCGACTGGGACGGGCTTTTTGCCCGTGATACGGGCGGTGCGCTGACCCGTGCCTTTGCCGGCACCGTCGATGGGCAGATGCAGACGTTTGCCGCCAAGGACGGACGCTACAACCGGGAAACCTTTTTTGGCCAGAACGAAGAACTGGCCCACCTGGCGCAGGGCATGACTGACGAGCAGATCGACCGCCTCAAGCGCGGCGGCCATGACCTGGTGAAGATTCATGCGGCCTATGCCGCCGCTGCCGCGCACCAGGGTCAGCCGACCGTCATCCTGGCGCACACCAAAAAAGGCTACGGCATGGGCAAGGCCGGGCAGGGCAAGATGACCACCCACAGCCAGAAAAAACTCGACGAAAAAGAACTGATCGAATTCAGGAACCGCTTCAACCTGCCATTGAGCGACGCGCAGGCCACGTCGCTGGCGTTTTTCAAACCCGCCGCGGACAGCCCGGAAATCCAGTACCTCCATGCGCGCCGCCAGGCTTTGGGCGGCTACCTGCCGCGCCGTGACACCGCATGCGCAACCCTGCCGGTGCCAGCGCTGGCGCGCTATGCCTCCTTTGCACTGCAGCCGGAAGGCAAGGAAATGAGCACGACCATGGCTTTTGTCCGCATGCTGGGCGGATTGCTGAAAGATGCCGCGCTGGGTCAGCGCATCGTGCCCATCGTGGCCGACGAAGCGCGCACGTTTGGCATGGCCAATCTTTTCAAACAGGTGGGCATCTATTCCAGCCTTGGCCAGCGCTATGCGCCTGAAGACATCGGCTCGGTCCTGAGTTACCGCGAAGCCATCGACGGCCAGATCCTGGAAGAAGGCATCAGCGAAGCCGGCGCCATGGCCAGCTGGACGGCGGCGGCCACCAGCTACAGCGTGCATGGCCTTGCCATGCTGCCGTTTTATATCTATTACTCCATGTTCGGATTCCAGCGGGTGGGCGACCAGATCTGGGCGGCTGCCGACCAGCGCGCCCGGGGTTTCCTGCTGGGCGCGACCTCGGGGCGCACCACCCTGAGCGGGGAAGGGCTGCAGCACCAGGACGGCAGCAGCCACCTGATCGCCGCCACGATTCCGAACTGCAAGGCCTACGACCCGGCCTTTGCCGGTGAACTGGCCGTGATCCTCCAGCATGGCATGCAGGAAATGCTGGTCGAGCAGCAGGACGTGTTTTATTACCTGACGCTGATGAACGAGAACTATGCCCAGCCCAATTTGCCGCCCGAGGTGCACGCTGATGTGATTTCGGGCTGCTACCGCTTCGGCCACTATCCGGCGGCGGATGGTACGCGCGAACCGGGCAGCGCAGCCCTGAAAGTCACGCTGATGGGGTCAGGGGCGATTCTCACCGAGGTGATCAAGGCGGCCCATCTGCTGGCAGCGCAAGGCGTTGACGCCGAGGTGATCAGCGTGACCAGCTGGAGCGAGCTGGCGCGCCAGGCCCAGGCCAGCGCGCCAGGCGGGACCCGCGCCGCCTGCGATACTGATGCGTGCGAAGCGTTTGTTACGGCGAAGCTTCTGCAAACCGAGGGGCCGATCGTGGCAGCGACCGACTACGTGCGTGCCGTGCCTGAAAGCATCCGCGCTTACCTGCCGCCGGGACGTGCCTACACCACGCTGGGCACCGATGGCTTTGGCCGCAGCGACACCCGGACGGCGCTGCGCCGGTATTTTTCGGTGGACGCGGCCAGCATTGAACGCGCTGCATGGCGCGCCCTTCAGGCCAGTCCGTGAGTGCACCCCGAAGAATTCTTGCGGCCGATTGAATAGGATAAAAATGTGATTCACCTGAAAAATGTGCACAAGAGTTATGTGGTCAAGGACAAGCAGATTCCGGCCCTGAGCGGCATTGACCTGTCCATAGTGAGGGGGGAAATATTTGGCGTGATTGGCCATTCGGGGGCGGGCAAATCCACCCTGGTCAGGCTAATCAATTTGCTGGAGCGGCCGTCCGGGGGCGAGATCATCGTCGACGGCGAGGCCATACTGGCCTACGACAACCTGGCGCTGCGGAACTTCAGACGAAACATCGGCATGATCTTTCAGCATTTCAACCTGCTGAGCTCCAAGACGGTGGCTGAAAATGTCGCGTTTCCCATCCGCATTGCCGGTGAACGGGACACTGCAAAAATTGATGCGCGGGTGGACGAGATGCTTGACCTGGTGGGGTTGAGCCGGCACAAGCACAAATATCCCAAACAGCTGTCGGGCGGTGAAAAGCAGCGCGTGGGCATTGCCCGCGCCCTGGCCAACCGGCCCAAAATCCTGCTGTGCGACGAGGCCACCAGTGCCCTTGATCCGCAGACCACCCGGTCCATCCTGCAACTGCTGCGGGAAATCAATGAAAAACTGGACCTGACGATTGTCCTGATCACGCACGAGATGGATGTGATCCGCACGATTTGCGACCGCGTCGCCGTGATCGATGGCGGCAAAATCGTGGAAAGCGGGCCGGTGACGCAGGTGTTTTTGCATCCCCGGCATCCGACGACCCGCAACTTTGTCATGGAGGCAGAAGACTTGTCAGAGGACGAATTCAGCGAAGGCCTCAACCAGACCGGCGAAGGCATGGTGCGGCGCCTGACCTTCATGAACGAATCGATGACGCAACCGGTTTTTACCCGCATTGCTAGGCAATGCGAGGTTGATTTTCTGATTCTCAATGGCCGTTTTGGAAAAATCAAGTCAACGCCCTGTGGGCAACTGACCGTCGCTTTCAAGGGCGACACCGAAAATGCTTTGGCGGCCATCCAACAACTCGCCGAGGCCGGTGTGGTGGTCGAGGAGAGCTTTTAATGACTGAATTTTTTCAAAGCCTGATGTCGAGCGGTGTGGCCTGGGATGACATCGGATGGGCGTCGATTGACACGCTGCTGATGCTGGGCGGCGCCCTGTCGCTGACGCTTTTGCTGGGGTTGCCGCTGGGCATCCTGCTTTTCCTGACGAGTCCAAAAAAACTGCTGGCGTCGCCACGAACCTACGCGTCAGTTTCTTTTGGCGTGAACATCTTGCGGTCGCTGCCGTTTGTCATCTTGCTGATTGCCATGATTCCGGTGACCGTTTTGCTGACGGGCACATCGCTCGGTGTGGCCGGTGCCATTCCACCGCTGGTTGTCGGCGGGACACCGTTTTTTGCACGCCTGGTGGAAACGGCGCTGCGCGAGGTCGATCACGGCATCATTGAAGCCTCCTTGGCGATGGGTGCCAGCGTGCGGCAGATCGTGACCGGTGCGCTGCTGCCCGAAGCCCTGCCCGGCATCATTGCGGCGGCCACGGTCACAGCCATTGCGCTGGTGTCTTACACCGCCTTGTCCGGTGTGGTCGGCGGTGGCGGCCTGGGCGACCTGGCCATTCGTTATGGCTACCAGCGCTTTCAGCTCAATGTGATGTTCATCACCATCATCTTGCTGCTGATTCTGGTCCAGATGCTCCAATGGGCCGGGGACCGGCTGGTCACGCATTTCAGTCGCTGAGGTTTGGTTTTTTTAACGCAAGGAAAATCTATGAAGAAGTTATTGATGGCGCTCGTATTCGGCACTTCCCTGATGGCGCATGCCGCCGACAAGCTGGTGATTGGCGCAAGCCCGACGCCGCATGCCGAGTTGCTCGAACACCTCAAACCCATGCTGTTGCAGCAGGGGGTGGACCTGGACATCAAGGTCTACACCGATTATGTCCAGCCCAATGTCCAGCTGGTCGAGAAACGCATCGATGCCAACTTCTTCCAGCACAAGCCCTACATGGACGAATTCAACCGCAGCCGTGGCGCGTCCATCCAGGCGGTGGCCGATGTGCTGATTGCGCCCTTTGGCGCTTACTCGAAAAAAATCGCCAACATCTCGGAACTGAAGGACGGCGCGGTGGTGGCCATACCGAACGACGCGGTGAATGGTGGCCGCGCCCTGCAGTTGCTCGACCAGGCCAAGGTCATCAAGCTGACCGATCCCAAAAACAACATGTCCACCGAAAGAGACATTGCGCAGAACCTGAAAAACATCAAGATCAAGCAGCTTGAAGCTCCCATGCTGCCGCGCGTGCTTGGCGAAGTCGATCTGGCCATCATCAACACCACCTTTGCGCTGGAAGCCAAGCTCAGCCCGAGCAAGGATGCGCTGATCCTTGAAAGCGGACAGTCCAACTACGTCAACCTGCTCGCGGCCAGGGCCGACAACAAGGACAGCCCTGCCATGAAAAAACTGGTGGCGGCATTGCAGTCGCCGGAGTCGAAAAAGTTCATTCTTGAGCGATTCAAGGGCAATATCGTCCCGGCTTTCTGAAATCCCTTGCCCCTTTTGTCTGTTTGCTCCCTTTAATCCCTACGCTCTGAAAAATCCATGAAACCCGGAAAACAATACAAAATCGAAACCCTGGCGGTGCATGCCGGACACTCTGTCGATGTCGGCACCGGCGCGGTCACCGAAGCCATTCACCTTTCAACCACTTTCGAGCGCGATGCGGACGGGGGTTATTCGCGGGGCTTTCTTTATTCGCGCAACCACAACCCGAACCGCAATGGGCTGGAAGCCGCGCTGGCCGCGCTTGAAGGCGGCGCTGCCAGTGCCGCCTTCGGCTCCGGTCTGGCGGCCGTGACCGCGATTTTCCAGGGCTTGATGCCGGGCAACCATGTGATTGCACCGGTGGACATTTACCACGGCACGGCCAATGTCCTGAAGCATCTTTTCGCCAAATGGGGCGTCACCGCTTCGTTTGTCGACATGACAAATCTGGACAGCGTGCGCCAGGCCTTGACGCCGCAGACCAAAATCATCTGGATCGAAACGCCATCAAATCCGCTGCTGCAATGCGTTGATATCACCGCCATCGCAGCGATTGCCCGCCAGCATGGCGCGCGTGCTATTGCCGACAACACGTTTGCCAGCCCGGTGCTTCAGCAGCCGCTGGCGCTGGGGTGCGACATGGTGATGCACGCCACCACCAAGTACCTGGGCGGGCGCAGCGACGTGCTGGGCGGGGCCGTTGTGTCGCGGCTGGACGACGAGCATTTCGCCCAGTTGCGCACCGCGCAGCTTTATGGCGGCGCTGTGCCTTCGCCGTTCGACTGCTGGCTGGTCATGCGCAGCCTGCCCACCCTGCCGTACCGCATGCAGGCGCACTGCGCCAATGCGCAAAAGGTCGCCGAATTCTTGCAGCAGCATGAAAAAGTCAGTGTGGTGCATTACCCCGGCTTGCCGGACAACGCTTTTCATGCCATTGCCAGCAAGCAGATGTCCGGCTTTGGCGGCATGCTGTCGTTCGAGGTCAAGGGCGGCAAGGACGCAGCGATGGCACTGGCCGCGCATGTGGAAATTTTCACCCGCGCCACCAGCCTGGGTGGGGTCGAAAGCCTGATTGAACACCGCGCATCGATCGAGGGCCCTGAAAGCAAGACACCACAAGGCTTGCTGCGGGTGTCTGTCGGACTTGAAAACGCTGACGACCTGATCGACGACCTGAGCTCGGCGCTGACGCACTGTTCATGAACCAGCGGCGGTGGGCCGTCGCGTTGATCGTGTCGGCCCAGTGGCTGGGCACGTCGCTGTGGTTCAGTCCAAACAGTGCCGCCGATGACCTGATGGCGGCCTGGCATATAGGCCCTGCCCAGTTTTCCTGGCTGATTGCGGCTACCCAGTCAGGCTTCATTGCCGGCACGCTGTGGCTGGCTTACTCTGGCTGGGCCGACCGGTATTCAACCAGCCGGATTTTTGCAATCGCCTGCGTGTCAGGCGCCCTTGTCAACGCAGCGTTTTCAGGCGGCTGGGTTGGTTTCGAGTCGGGGCTGGTGCTGCGCTTTGCGGTGGGCGTGTGCCTGGCGGGAATCTACCCCTTGGGCATGAAGATGATCGTCGGTTGGGTGGGCGGCAAGTCCGGTGCCGCGCTGGGACTGCTGGTGGGCATGTTGACGCTGGGCACTGCGCTGCCCCATGGCGTGCGGGCGCTGGGCGCCACCCTGCCCTGGCAAACCGTGATCCAGGTGTCTTCTGCCCTGGCATTGGCCGGGGCAGTACTGGTGTATTTTCTGGGGGATGGTCCTTACCTGAAAAAGAGCGATGGCCACCGGGGCGCTTCATTGGGCCGGGCGTTTGGCGTCTTCAAAATCCCCGATTTCAGGGCCGCTGCCCTGGGCTACTTTGGCCATATGTGGGAGTTGTATGCATTTTGGGCGGTGTTGCCCTGGCTTGCCGCCCAGTTGCTGCTGGATGCGGGATCAACCACTTGGGGTCTGCCGGGGTCGGTTGCCGCGGTCAGCTTTTTCTGCATTGCAGCAGGTTTTCTCGGCTGTGTTTGCGGTGGGCGTGTCAGCCTCAAGCTGGACAGTGTTTATGTGGCCGCGTTCGCCTTGCTGGCTTCGGGCTTGCTGTGCCTGGCTTATCCCTTGCTGCCCCCCGACTGGCTGCTGCTGCGCTTTGGGGTGCTGCTGGCCTGGGGCTTTTTTGTGGTTGCCGATTCTCCACAGTTCTCGTCCATCTCGGCCCGGAGCTGCCCGCCGCAATCGGTGGGCAGTGCGCTGGCTGTGCAGAACAGCCTAGGATTTTTGATCACCATCGTCAGCATCACCATTTTGTTGAGCGTCATTGAAGGGCTGGGCAGCAAGGCTGTCTGGATCTTGCTGCCAGGACCGCTTTTGGGCCTGGCGGGAATGTGGCCCCTGCTGAAAAAAACCAGAGCCGGCGTCGTCGTTTAAACACACCCACCATGAGGAATCAAGCATGACCGAATCAGTCGCGGATATTTCGAGGCGCTACCAGAGTTACATGGTGGAGCTGCGGCGCAAGATACACAGCCACCCTGAACTTTCGTTCGAGGAACAAAGCACCTCAAAACTGGTGCAGGACGAGCTGAACAGGCTGGGTATTCCCTTTGAGCTTGCAGGCAACTACGGAATTGTTGCGACCATCGAAGGCAAGAACCCGCACCAGATGGTGGCCCTGCGCGCCGACATGGACGCCTTGCCCATCCATGAAGACAACGCGCACCTGCCGTATTGCTCAAAAAACCCTGGTGTCATGCACGCCTGCGGCCATGACGGCCACGTGGCCATGCTGCTGGGCGCCGCACAGGTTTTTCAGCATGTCAAAGACACGATGAATGGCACGGTGAAACTGTGTTTTCAGCAGGCTGAGGAACGCGGCGGCGGCACGGCAGAAATACTCAAACTGCTGGCGCCATTTCCGGTCAAAAGTGCGTTTGCTATTCACCTGTGGTCAGAAATTGAAAGTGGAAAATTTTCCGTGCAGGCCGGGCCGCGCATGGCGGCAGGCGACAACTTTGAAGTTGTCATCCAGGGGGTGGGCTGCCACGGGGCCACGCCGCACCGCGGGGTTGACCCGATCGTGGTGGCGTCGGCCATCGTGATGAACGTGTCGCACCTGATCGCGCGGGAAATTGACCCGACGCATGCGGCAGCGCTCACGTTTGGCAAGCTGCACAGTGGCGAAGCGGGCAATGTTATTCCTGACAAGGCCGTTTTGGCAGGCACCCTCAGAACTACCGACAAGGCGGATCAGGCTCATTTGCAGGCGGCGTTGCGCCGGGTGGTGCAAAGCACGGCAGACGCCTTTCGGGCCACTGCGGAGGTGAGCATCAAGCGCGGCGGCCCCATGCTTTTCAACGAGGCGCGCTGCAGCCAGCTGGCCGAGCAGACTGTTCAGGATCTGTTCGGCGCCAGCGACCTGATTGCATTTCCGCCGCTGATGGTGTCTGAAAACTTCGGTGACTTTCTCGATGTGTACCCGGGCTTGATGGCCTTCATCGGGGTGCGCAACGAAAGCCGGGGTGCCTGCTTTGCGCACCATCATCCCCGGTTCAATATTGACGAGGACACGCTGTACCGGGGCGCGGCGCTGCATGTGGGCTACGTGTTGAAGTGTTTTGAAAGCCTGTAGTTTGGCGTGCACTGTCTCGCGGCCTATCGCTTAAGCCACCTTGAGGCCCAGACCCGGGCCACTGAAGGTGAGCTCCATGAATGCCCTCAAGGCATCAGCGGCGCTTGACAGCGGCTGCTCAATGCCCCAGGCCAAACCGATTTCGATGGATGGCAAGCCGTTCATCAAAGGCCGCGTCTCGATTCGCAGCCCTTCGCTGGAAAACGGCCGGTAAATCACATCCGACAAAATCGTCACGCCCATGCCTTGTGCCACCAGGCTGCGCACCGCTTCAACCGAACTGACGCGGTAGCGAATCTTCGGCTCCAGCCCTGCCTGTTGCCAGAACAACAGCGTGTTGCGCGGCGTTTCGTCGGCGTTGTAAAGCACATAGGGCAGCTCACTGATGTCGCTCAGTGAAACGTTGCGCTTGTTCAGCAGCGGATGCGAAGCGGGCAACCACAACTGCCGGCGCGAACGCGTCAGCGGCACGGTGTTGAAAGCGGCGGGCTGATCCAGGTTGATCAGCCAAAGCACGCCGATATCAACTTCAGTGCGCAGCAAAGCGCTTTCCAGCAGCGGGCGCTCCAGCTCGATCACCTCGACCTCGATCTGCGGGTAAGCGCTTAAAAAACGGGCAATCGCCGGCACCATGTAAGAGCCCAGCATCGAAGGCGTTGCACCAAGCCGAACGCGGCCAGAAATATCCTGCGATATCAGTCCGGGGTCGTGAAGGGCCGAATTAACAGCGGCCACGATGCTGTAGGCGTGGTGCAGAAACTTTTGGCCATCGACCGTCAGCGAAACGCCCGAGGCGTGATGGCGCAAAAACAGCTTCAGGCCCAGGATGGACTCCAGCTCCCTGATGGCCACGGTGATGGTGGTCTGCGTGACGTAAGCCTTGGCAGCGGCCGCCGAGAACTGACCCGTTTCAGCCGCCGCCAGAAAATAGCTTATTTGCTTGAAGCTTATCTGCATTAATAATTTTCATCCAATAGCTGACTATTTTCCATTTTATGAAAATCCTGAGTCTTCATACAGTCGGCTACGGGCATTGCCAAGATGCGCCCACGATTGTATGAATAAAATTCAGCCACTACGGGAAAACCCTAGGAACTTCATGACCACGACCACTTCCCCTGCACTGCTCCAGCCCTCGCCCGACGTTCTTGCCATGATCGAGCGGCTGATTGCGTTTCCGACGGTTTCCCGCGACTCGAACCTCGGCATGATCGAATGGATACGCGACTATCTGGCCGGGCTGGGCGTCACCTCGCGCCTGACCTATGACGCCGCCGGGAAGAAAGCCAATTTGTTTGCCACGCTCGGCGAAGGCAGCAAGCCGGGGCTGATTTTGTCCGGGCACACCGACGTTGTGCCGGTCCAAGGCCAGGCGTGGGACACAGACCCCTTCAAAGCCACCATCAAGGATGGGCTGCTCTATGGCCGTGGGTCTTGCGACATGAAAAGCTACATCGCCACCGCACTGGCACTGGCCCCCCGGTTTTTGGCCGCCAAGATGGACGCGCCGCTGCATCTGGCCTTTTCGTATGACGAGGAAGTCGGCTGCATCGGCGTGAAAAGCCTGATTGCTGACCTGCAGGACATGAACCTGAAAACCGCCGGCTGCATCGTCGGTGAGCCGACTTCGATGCAGCCCGTCATTGCGCACAAGGGAACCCATCGTTTTCGCTGCTGCGTCACGGGCCGGGAAGCCCATTCCAGCTACACCAATCTGGGTGTCAATGCGATTGAATACGCCGCGCGCATCATTGTCTACATCCGGCAAATGGCTGACCGCTTTGCGCAGCTTGAAACCCGCGATTACGGCTTCACCGTGCCGTACACCACGATGCAAACCGGCCTAATTCGTGGTGGTTTGGCGTCCAACATCGTGCCCAAGGAATGCATTTTCGAATTCGAGGCACGCACCATGCCGGGCACCGACGCCACCCATTTGCTGGAAGAAGTCGAAAGTTTTGCCGCCCGGCTGCTGCCTGAAATGCTGCTGGTCGAACCCAACGCAAAAATCGCTTTTGAGCGGCTGGCCTCTGCGCCCGGCCTGAGCACCAAGGAACATGAAGCGATCGTGCAGTTGGCCATTGCCTTGTCGCGCAGCAAGGCCACCGGCGCGGTCTCGTATTGCACCGAAGCCGGGCTGTTTCAGGGCGCTGGCATTCCAACCGTTGTCTGCGGTCCCGGCAGCATTGAGCAAGCCCACCGGCCCAACGAGTTTGTGCCCCTGGAGCAAGTGGCGCAATGCGAGGCTTTTCTGCTTCGCCTGCTCGACCCTGTGCCTGCCTTCTCGCAATAAACGGGCAGCCTGACAGGTTGTCCAACAGTCCGTCTGGCTTTTTTCAGCGTAATTTACGCGTTGGCTGCAATGTTCGCTGACCCAGGCCGACCCATATTCAAAAGGATTTATCCATGAGCCAGACCTTGTCTCCGAACATGCGCGCCAGCCGCACCCACCCAGGTGCCGCTGCCGAAGTGCCCTTCAAACAGCATCCGCAAACCTGGCGAGCGGTGATCTCGTCGTCAATCGGCAATGCGCTGGAATGGTTCGATGTGCTGATTTACAGCGCTATGGCAGTGACCATCGCCAAGCTGTTTTTTCCGACCGAGAACCAGACCGTTTCGCTGATGATCACCTTCGCTACGTTTGGCGTCTCGTTTTTCATGCGTCCGCTGGGTGCCATCGTCATCGGTTCGTATTCTGATCGCGTGGGCCGCAAGGCCGCCCTGACGCTGTCCATTCTGCTGATGATGATCGGCACGCTGCTGATCGCCATCATGCCGACCTACGCGCAAATCGGCTTGTGGGCACCGGCTGGCATCGTTATCGCGCGCTTGCTGCAAGGCTTCTCGGCCGGTGGCGAATTTGGCAGTTCGACCGCGTTTCTGGTAGAGCATGCGCCGCACCGTCGCGGTTTCTTCTCCAGCTGGCAGGTGGCCAGCCAGGGGCTGAGCATCGTCATGGCCGCTGTGTTCGGGGCTCTGCTTTCGTCGCAGCTCAGCACCGACCAGCTCGAATCGTGGGGCTGGCGCATTCCGTTTTTCTTTGGCCTGCTGATCGGACCGGCTGGCTATTACATCCGCAAGAACCTCGAAGAATCGCCAGAGTTTGCCCAGGCCGAAGCCACCAGCACGCCGCTGAGCGACATCATGCGCGACCAGAAAATGCGCTTGTTCATCGGCTCAGGCACAGTCATCATGGCCACCGTTTCGGTCTATCTGGTGGTCTATATGCCGACTTACGCCGTCAAGCAACTGGGCATGACCTCGACCGCCGCCTTCAGCGCCACCATTCTGGCGGGTCTGATGATGATGTTTTTGTCACCACTGGTCGGTCACCTGTCCGACAAATACGGCCGCACCCCCTTCATGCTCTGCAGCAGCGTGTTGTTTGTCTTGCTGACCTACCCGCTGTTTGCCTGGCTCTCGCTCAACCCGAGCTTTGTCAACCTGTTGCTGGTGCAAGGCGTCGTTGGCTTCCTGATGACCATGTATTTCGCCGCCATGCCCGCCTTGCTGTCAGACATCTTTCCAGTGCAGACACGCGGCACCGGCATGTCATTGAGCTACAACATCGGCGTGATGCTTTTTGGCGGCTTTGCGGCCTTGACCATCACCTGGCTGATCGCGGTCACAGGCAACAAACTGGCCGTGACGTTCTATGTGATCTTTGGCGCAGTCCTGAGCGTGATGGCCACCTTGGCTGCACGCTACAAGCTGAACATGCGTTGAGGATTTTTGGCGCCTCGTAGCGCGCTGGAATTTAAAACAGGGGCTCAGGGTTCATTTGAATCCTGAGCCCCTTTTTCTTTTCGGGCCTGCGGGTGAATAACCGCAGCGCAGCCTTGCCGCCACAATGCCGCTCAGTTTCACCCGCCTCCTTATGATCCTTGCGTGAAGGAAAAAACAATGAACAAACTGACCCTGCACCCGGTGAACGACCAGGTGGTGCGTGTGCTGTCCAGCCAGGGTGAATGTGTGGGCAACCTCAAGCTGATTGGCTCGGTGTGGAAGTTCAAGGCCATCGGTTACGACGCCAGCGGTGCGGTGATTCCGGGCGGCGGGCCGCTGACCGACCGGCACAACATGCGCTTTGCGGTGCTGGATGAAGCCGTGGTCAGCGCTGCGTTGACAGGCTTGGGCTAACTGACTGACTGACTGACTGGCTCGCTGGATGGTTTTAGTTTTGTATTTTGTCGTTGCGGGCTTGACCCGCAATCCATGAACCCGCTGGGGGAGAAGACATGGATCCCGGGTCGAGCCCGGGATGACAGAGCAGGCCGGTGTGGCAGATAAAGCCGAGATGACACATCACGCCGGGATGACGCGGAAAGCGAGCATGCCAGAGGTGCCGAAGATAACGGTGACACCCGCCTTGGCGCGGTAACCTGAAAAGCAATCTGGGCAGTTGCGAGTTTTTACCCAAATAGGCTATTAGCGCACTACGGGCGGGCGCAAGCAGCTATGTTTTCAGGAGCGATTTGCCATCAGCGCGGAACCGTGAAGGCCAGCGGCCCGCCGTCGCACAGGCCGTCTGACAACACCAGTAATTTGTAGGCGGTGGCCGTTTCTTCCAGCACGGTGATGGCTTCGGGCTTGAGTTCCTTGTCGCAGTGGCGCAGCTTGACGCCGCTCAGGTCGAGCGCTGCCAGCAGCCGGGGTTGCACGACGCCGGCAGCCGCCTTGCCATCCCACCATGCGACTGTCCAGCCTGCATCTTGACTGGTGCGGCTGTCGTCGGGGCCGGCGAGGAGCAGCAAGCCGGTCTTGACGGCCACCATGTCGCGAATGCCCCGGTGGGGGCCGAGCGCCAGGCTGGTGACCGTGGGTTTGGCGTCGCTGGCCGGCTGGGGGCTGAACAGTGCCTCGGTGTTCACGGCCAGCACGCGGGCCACGCCGTCCCGCACCGGGCCGCGAAAACCGAAATACAGCTGCCCGCCTTGCACCGCCATGCCTTCGATGTTGACGCCTTGCTGGCCGGCCAGTTCGGGCGCTTTCTCAGGCGGCGCGTCGCCCAGGCATTTGCGCTCGCCCACATACGGGGCCAGCTCGGGCAGCGCCTGCATCAGCGGCCAGAGCTTGCCGCTGTCGGCATATCCAACCAGCGCGCCAGTGGGCGTGCGCAAGGCGCGGCCCGTGGCCGGATCCAGCCGGAAGCGAATCACGTGGCGGCTGTCGGGATTGCTGGCGCAGTCGCCGCGCTTGGCCGAATGCGAGCCGGCGACGTAAAAATAATGGCCATCGGTGGCGGCGGATTCGGCGTCCAGCTCATCGGTGGTGTCGCGCAGCACCACGGGCTCGGCGTCAATGCGCAAGGCTTGGCGGTCGAGGGTGGCGTAACGCGCTTCGGCCCCTTCGTCAAACGCCAGCAGGCAGACGCGTTGCTGCGCGGCGTTGAGGTTGCAGGCGATGCCGCTGACCGACTGGCGGGTTTTTTTGCGCTTTTTCTTTTTCAGGTCAAACTGAAAACCGTCGCCGCTGTCCCACAGGCCGCTGTCGGGCTGGACGCTGGGCGGCGCTGGCTGCGCGGCCACGCTGGCGCTCAGGCCCAGGCTCAGGCACGTTGTGAGAAGCAGTTCAAGCCATCGGGCTTTTGATCCTGTCAAGGGCATCGCGGGACTGTAGCGGAGTGCGGTGTGGATTACCGCTTTGTGACGGGTTGGCGGCTCGATGCCGGCGATGGCTTGGCTGCCTTGGCAAAGTCCCTTTGGCCGTCCCTTGTTTTCACCTGCCAGTAAGGTGGCTGGCTTGTCTGTATTCAAAAAAAAGGAAATCACCGTGATGCCTTCCACCATTCCCGCTTTCGGCCTGGGCACGTTTCGCCTGAAAGACCAGGTCGTTATCGACTCCGTCAGCACTGCGCTTGAACTGGGTTACCGCGCCATCGACACTGCGCAGATCTACCGCAACGAGGCCGAAGTCGGCCAGGCGATTGCCGACAGCGGCGTGCCGCGCAGCGACCTGTTCATCACGACCAAGGTGTGGACCGACAACTTTGCGCAAAAGCTCTTGATTCCGAGCCTCAAGGAGAGCCTGGCCAAGCTGCGCATGGCGCAGGTCGACCTGACGCTGATGCACTGGCCGGCCCCCGCGCAGCCCGTGCCGCTGGAAGAAACCCTGGACGCGCTGATGGCGGCCAAGGCGGCGGGTTTGACCCGGCTGATTGGCGTGTCGAACTTCAACATCGACTACCTGCAGCGCGCCATCAAGCAGGTGGGCGCTGACCACATCGCCACCAACCAGATCGAGCTGAGCCCGTACCTGCAAAACCGCAAGGTGGTGGACTTTGCGCGCAGCCAGGGCATTCACATCACTTCTTATATGACGCTGGCCTACGGCAAGGTGCTGGAAGACCCGGTACTGGCGAAAATTGCCAAGCAGCATGGCGCCACCACCGCGCAGGTGGCGCTGGCCTGGGCCATGCAGCTCGGGTTTTCGGTGATTCCCTCGTCCACAAAACGCGCCAACCTGGAAAGCAACCTGCAGGCGCAACAGCTTCAACTCACCGAAGACGACATGGCGCAGATTGCGGCGCTGGAGCGGGGTGGCCGCGAGGTGGATCCGAAAGCGCTGGCCCCTAGCTGGGACTGATGGCGGCGGGGCTGGATGGCGCGTCAGATTGACGCGCGGCGGTTAATTGGCAGCGCCAGCGGCCCTGGCTTCAAAAAATCAAGCCAAACAGGCCGCTAGCGCAGTCTGGACGGGCACCAGCAGCTATTGAAAAAATAGCAGCCAGCGCCACTCAGGACTTGAGCTTCCAGCCGGTGCGGAAAATCCACCAGATCGCGCCCAGGCACAGCGCCAGAAACCCCAAAATGGCAGCCACGCTGACGCCCACGTTGACATCGGCCACGCCGTAAAAGCTCCAGCGAAAGCCGCTGATCAAATACACCACCGGGTTGAACAGCGCGACTTTTTGCCAGATGGACGGCAGCATGTTGATGGAATAAAACGCGCCGCCCAGAAACGTCAGCGGCGTCACCACCATCAGCGGCACGATTTGCAGCTTCTGGAAGTTGTCCGCCCACAGCCCGATGATGAAACCGAACAGGCTGAACGTCACGGCGGTCAGCAGCAAAAAGCACAGCATCCAGAACGGGTGCGCAATGCTGTAGGGCACAAACAGGCGCGCCGTCGCCAAAATCAACAGCCCCAGCAGCACCGACTTGCTCGCCGCCGCACCCACATACCCCATCACCACCTCCATCGCCGATACCGGCGCCGACAGCAATTCGTAAATCGTGCCCGACCACTTGGGCATGTAAATGCCGAACGCCGAGTTGGAGATGCTTTCGTTCAGCAGCGACAGCATCACCAGGCCGGGAATGATGAATGCGCCGTAGCTGATGCCGTCGATGTCGCCCATGCGCGAGCCGATGGCCGCGCCGAACACCACAAAATACAGTGAGGTCGAGATGACCGGCGCAATGATCGACTGCGCCAGCGTGCGCAAGGTGCGCGCCATTTCAAAACGGTAAATGGCCCGGATGGCGTACCAGTTCATGCCGGCTCCTTGGTGTTTTCAGGGTCAATGGCGGGCTTGCCGCCATGCACCAAGCTGACGAAAATGTCTTCCAGCGAACTCTCGCTCGACTGCAAATCCTTGAAATCAATGCTGAGTGCGGCCAGCCGCTGGAGCAAGTCGCCAATGCCGGTTTCCTCTTGCTGTTTGTCAAAGGTATAGACCAGCGTCTGGCCACCTTCGCCCAGCGCCAGCGGCAAGCCGGCCAGTGCAGCAGGCAGGGCGTGCAGCGGCGCGCGCAGTTGCAGCGTGAGCTGCTTCTTGCCAAGTTTGCGCATCAGCACCGCCTTGTCTTCGACCACGATCAGCTCGCCTTTGTTGATGACGCCGATGCGGTCGGCCATTTCCTCGGCTTCCTCGATGTAGTGCGTCGTGAGAATGATGGTGACGCCGTTGTCGCGCAGCGCACGCACCATTTGCCACATGCCCTGGCGCAACTCGACATCAACGCCGGCGGTGGGTTCGTCGAGAAACAAAATCTGTGGCTCGTGCGACAGCGCCTTGGCAATCAGCACCCGGCGCTTCATGCCGCCCGACAGCGTCAGGATCTTGCTGTCCCTCTTGTCCCACAGCGACAGGTCGCGCAGCACCTTTTCAATGTGCGCCGGGTTCGCCGGCTTGCCAAACAGCCCCCGGCTGAAGCTGACGGTGGCCCAGACGGTTTCAAACGAATCGGTGGAAAGCTCCTGCGGCACCAGGCCAATCTTGGCGCGCGCCGCGCGGTAGTCGCGAACAATGTCGTGGCCGTCGGCGGTCACGCTGCCCGAACTCAGGTTGACGATGCCGCAGACGATGTTGATCAGCGTGGTTTTGCCCGCGCCGTTGGGGCCGAGCAGCGCAAAAATCTCGCCGCGCCGGATGTCAAGATCAACCGACTTGAGGGCTTGATACCCCGAGGCGTAGACCTTGCTCAGCTTTTGAATAGAAATAATCGTTTGCACAGGAAATTCTTGTAAAAAAGGCCGCTGGCGCAATACCCACGGGCGCTGGCAGCTATTAAAAATGGAGCATTCTCGGGATGCTTAAAGGACACTTTTTCGACGCGCCGCTAAGTGGTTCGTGGTGATGGAATGTTTTCAGAACTGCATCCGGCTACAGCGTTTTCGAGTGTAGCGGTCGCCCGTTTTTACGCTTGTTCCCAATCGTGATTACCTCTTGAGGGCGGGCTGTTGGGTCTTGGCTGGTGAAGCCCAGGCCCTTCCGTGCTAAGAATGGGGTCAAAAAAATAGCTTTTTTGCGTCATACCCGCGAAGGCGGGTATCCAGACTCGTTGGAGCGTATCAAGCCGTGTCGCTGGATTCCCGCCTTCGCGGGAATGACGGACGGGACGTTATTGATTGCCAAATCCCAAGCATCCGCAGTTTGGCCTGTCGCATGGCGATGGCGCGTCACTGCATCACACATGGCGGTGCGCACGCGCCCTGGCTTCTTCGCGCGGCAGGTGTTTGGCCCGTTCATGCAGCGCTTCCATGATGCGGCACTGCGGTCCGGTGCCGTCGCAGCGGGCGCGCAAATCCTGCAGGTCTTGCTGCAGCGCCTGCAGTTCGGCCAGCCGCTCGCCGACATGCGCAATGTGCGATTCGAGCGTGGCATTGGCGGCGGCGCAGTCGGCTTTTTCGGCCAGGTCCAGGTTCAGCAGCGTGCGCACTTCATCAAGCGACATGTCCATCGCCCGGCACAGCCGGATGAAGCGCAGCTGGTGAATGTCGCCGCTTGAATAGCTGCGGTAGCTGTTGGCCGTGCGCACACCGGGAGCCAGCAGGCCTTCCTTTTCATAAAAGCGGATGTTGGCGGCGCTGACACCGCTCAGGGCGGCGGCTTTTCCGATCAGGTGCAAGGGTTTTTCAGTGGGCATGGCTTGACCTTCAAGTGGCTTCATGGTTTGTAATGGTCGCACACGAAAGAAAACCATGACCGATTGCTGTGATCACACCGAAAAAACCAACCGCCCCACCGCCGGCCCAAGTTCCGACCCGGCGCATGCGCCTCCCGCTGCGGCGGCTGTGCCGGTGCCGACAGGCGCCCAACGCTTTCGCATTCCGGCGATGGACTGCGCGGCGGAAGAGTCCGACATCCGCCGGGCACTGACCGATGTGCCGGGCATTCGTTCGCTCAACTTCCAGCTGGTGGCGCGAACCTTGACGATTGATGCGACCGACGAGGCGCTGGCCGCCGCCGTCGCCGCGATTGCCCAGGCCGGCTACAAGATGCAGCCGGCCAACGCGCCTGCACCCAGCGGTGACACGCACGGCGGGCACGACCATGACCACGACCACACGCACGACCACGGCGACGCCGAAGGCGGCATGCCGGCCGGTTTGCCGCGTCTGGTGGCGGCGCTGGCGCTGGCCGGGCTGGCCGAGGCGGTCAGCTTTTTTGCGCCCGCCGGTTTGCTCTGGACGCTGGTCGGCATGGCAGTGGCGCTGGTCGCCATTTACCTGGCGGGGCTGGACGTTTACAAAAAAGGCTTGACGGCGCTGCTCAAGCGCCGGCTCAACATCAATGCGCTGATGACGGTTGCCGTCACCGGCGCTTTCCTGATCGGCCAGTGGCCCGAGGCGGCGATGGTGATGGCGCTGTATTCGATTGCCGAGCTGATTGAGGCGATGGCGGTAGACCGCGCCCGCAACGCCATCAAGGGCCTGATGGCGCTGGCGCCCGAAGAAGCCGACATGCAAAGCGCCGACGGCAGCTGGACTACGGTGGCGCTGGCCGCCGTGCCGCTGGGCGCCACCGTGCGCGTGCGTCCGGGTGGCCGCATTCCGCTGGACGGCACCATCACCGCCGGCAGCAGCGCGGTCAATCAGGCATCGGTCACCGGCGAAAGTCTGCCGGTGGACAAAACGCCGGGTGACAGCGTGTTTGGCGGCACCATCAGCGAAACCGGCGAGCTGGAACTGAAGGTGACGGCAGCCGCCAACGACAGCACGCTGGCGCGCATCATCCACGCCGTCGAGCAGGCGCAAGGCACGCGCGCCCCGACGCAAACCTTCATCGACCGCTTTGCCGCCGTTTACACGCCGACCGTGTTTGTGCTGGCGCTGGCGGTGGCGGTTTTGACACCGCTATTGCTCGACTGGACCTGGCTGCAGGCGCTGTACAAGGCGCTGGTGCTGCTGGTGATTGCCTGCCCTTGCGCACTCGTGGTGTCCACGCCCGTGACCATCGTCAGCGGGCTGGCGACGGCGGCGCGGCGCGGTATTTTGATCAAGGGCGGCACCTATCTGGAAGAAGCGCGCAGCTTGAAAGCCGTGGCGCTCGACAAGACCGGCACGATCACGCAGGGCAAGCCGTCGCTGGTGGACTGGCAAGTCTGGAACGGCGCTGACGCCGCAGACGTGCGCCGCATCGCCGCCAGCCTGGCCGGCCGCTCTGACCATCCAGTGTCCAAAGCCATCGCACAAGGCTTGGCAGACACGAATCAAGCCCTCGGCACGGTTGACGGCTTTGCGGCGCTGGCCGGGCAGGGCGTGCAGGGCCGCCTTGCAGAAAAAAGCTATGTGCTGGGCAACCACCGCATGATTGAAGCGCGCGGCCAATGTTCGCCTGAACTGGAAGCGGTGCTGGCCGGACACGAGCAACAAGGCCGCACGCTGACGCTGCTGGCCGGCGACAACGGCGTGCTGGGCGTGTTCGCGGTGGCCGACACCATCAAGGAAAGCGCACGCGAAGCCGTGGCCGAACTGAAGGCGCTGGGCGTGACGCCCGTCATGCTGACCGGCGACAACATCACCACCGCCAAGGCGGTTGCGGCGCTGGCCGGCATCATTGACGTGCGCGGCAACCTGATGCCCGAAGAAAAGCTCACGGCGATTGGCGAGCTGCAAATCCGTTACGGCGCGACCGGCATGATTGGCGACGGCATCAACGACGCGCCTGCGCTGGCCAAGGCCGACATCGGTTTTGCGATGGGTGGCGCAGGCACCGACATCGCCATCGAAACCGCCGACGTGGTCATCATGAACGACAACCTGCGGCGCATTGCCGAAACCGTGCGCCTGTCGCGGCGCACGCATGCCGTCCTGTGGCAAAACATCGCGCTGGCGCTGGGCATCAAGGCGGTGTTTTTGGTGCTGGCGGTGTTTGGCAATGCCACGATGTGGATGGCCGTGTTTGCCGACATGGGCGCGAGTTTGCTGGTGGTGGCGAACGGCTTGCGGCTGCTGCGCTCTAGCAAGGTGCCGCCGGCTTCAATGACCTGAATGGCGGATTGAAAGCGGCCTTGGCGCAGGCTGCGTCTGTATTAACAGCTATGAAAACCGCAGCAAGGCGTGAGGGCTTGGCCGCTGGTCGGCCTTGAAAACCCGCACGCCGTGCTGGCCGCTTGCGTGCAGCGCTTTCAGTGAAGCTGCGTGCCGCCGAGGCTTATTGTCTGCTGGATGCAGTAGGCAATCAGCTGGTCAATTTCCGTCGATTTGTCAAACACGTCGTCAGCGCCCAGCGCGGCCGCCCGTTCACGAATTTCCGGCGTGGCGTAGTTGGTCAGGACGACAATTTTTTGATGGTTAGCACGGTTGCGGCAACCGGCCAAAATGCCCAGGCCGCTGCCCTGCTTTAAAAACAGATCGACTATGGCCAAGTCCCACTGTCCGTCGTGCATTTCGAGCCAGCGAATCGCGTCGGCCTGGGTGGCCGAATGCGCCGCGATTTTGACATCGGCCACTTCGTTCAGTGTTTCAACCAGGTTGTCGAGTACCGTGAGGTTGTCTTCAACCAGATAGGTGATAAGTGCTTTTTGCATGGGTGACCTGGGGAGTAGGGTGCCAGCTCGTTGCTGCGCGTTGAGTGACCCTTCCGGTTCTGCCTTGTATGTAAACACTGACAGCGTGAATCAAACGCCATCCGATAACGCCGGCAAGAGTAGGACAAATGCAGGCTTGCCCGAATGCACCGCTGCGCGCGCAATCACGCGCAGGTTTGTTGCGAATTATGAAAATCCCAAGAGCTTCGTATTCAAAGGGTGATGGAATCAGCAGCCATCGATTCAAAGAAAGATACTAATAAAAAAGGCCTCTGGCGCATGCTGGACGGGCGCTGGCAGCTATAAAAAGAGTAGCCTTCAGCGGTTTCTGGCGCTCAGGGGGCGGGCGCTTGACGCACCTCTGTTGCAGTGGGCGCGTCAGTCGCTGGCCGTTCCTCGCGCCCGTCCGGATGCCGGGCAAACCGCGCCGGGTCGCGGCCATGCACCGGCGCGCTGTCGGGCCACGGCCAGCCGCCGAACTGCGTGCGCTGGTAGTCGGCCAGCGTCTGCCGAATTTCCGCCTGGGTGTTCATCACGAACGGGCCGTATTGCGCCACTGGCTCGCCAATCGGCCGGCCTTGCAGCAGCAGGAATTCAGCCTCTGCGCTGCCGCTGTTGACCAGTTCGACGGCGGCACTGGCCTGCAGTTCGATGGCGCTGGTCTGGTTGACGGGCTGCCCGCCCACCGTGACCGACTGGCCTTTGAAGAAATACAGCTGGCGACGCGTGCCGTGGCCGGTCGCGGCAGGCAGCGTCCAGCGCGCGCCGGCGTCCATGCGAATCGTCCAGATCGCCACGTCGGCATCCGGCTGCGCAGCCCACGAATCGGGCGGCGGCGACAGCGGTTCGGCTACATCGGCGTTCGCGTCGCCCAGCCGGCCGGCAATCACCGCCACGTCGGTGCGGCGGCCTTTGTCGTCTTGCGCTGTCAGACGGGGAATGTCCTGCGACCACAGCATGGTGAAATGCGGCGCGGCCATTTTGCTGGCCGCTGGCAGGTTCAGCCAGATCTGGAACAACTCCAGCGGATTGGCCTGGGTTGCGTTAAGCAGCGGAAACATTTCCGAATGCACCACGCCCTGGCCGGCGGTCAGCCACTGCACATCGCCGCGCCCGAAACGCGCCTTCGCGCCCAGCGAATCGGCATGGTCAATCAGCCCCTTGCGCACAATCGTCACGGTTTCAAAACCCCGGTGCGGGTGTGCCGGAAAACCCGGCACCGTGCTGCCGTGGTACATGCTCCAGCCGCCCTGGCGGCTGAAGTCCTGCCCCATGTCGCGCCCCGCCAGCGACGCTGCCGGGCCCATCTGCGCGTTGGCTTTTGGGTAGGCGTCGTCGTGGTAGACGCAAAACAGGAACGGGTCGATGGTTTCCCACGCAAAGCCAAGCGGCTTGATGTGCAAGACGGCGGATGCGGGCGCAAGGGTAGTCATGGCGGCGCTTTCAAAAACAAGCAGTTGAGGCTGTCTGTTTTTGTTTTCAAGCGCAGCCGGCGCGCCCACGCCGGCTGACGGGTCATGCCCGAACACCACAGACAGTTGTGGGGCCGTCCTACAAGGCCGAATGAACTTTCTTGGTAAATTTGGGTTACAGCTTGTCAGTGACTGTGAATGTCGCCGCAAGAAAGAAACTACGCGCACAGTTTCATCGTCACGTGCGTTTTTATCTCATTACATACAAGGTTCTCATGAAATATTCATTACTGCTGGCGGCACTTATCGCAACCCTCGGTCTGGCCGCTTGCGAAAAAACCACCGTTACGCCTCCAGCCTCCGCACCGGTGGTGGTGGTTCCTGGCCCGGCGGGCGCTACCGGTGCGACCGGTGCGACCGGCTCGACCGGCTCGACCGGCTCGACGGTGGCCGTTCCGGGCGCCACGGGTGCCACTGGCGCCACCGGCGCGACCGGTTCTTCAGGCTATGACGGCGCCAAGGGCTCGACAGGTTCAACCGGTGCTACCGGTGCTACGGGCGCTACGGGCGACACTGGTGCTGATGGCAAAAAGGGCGACACCCTGATCGTCGTTCCCGCCAAGTAAATTCCGGGCGTAACCCGACAAGCGCAGGCGGTTTTCCGCCTGGGCTTTTTTTTTGGCCGCGTGGATTAGGTTCTGTTGCAGGCCGTTTTTGATCAATTCAGGCGTTTGCGCAATGTGGACGTGTGCTGAGTGCTATTGAATTTGTAGTGTTTTTACCGCCTCGTTTGCTGGCCGGACCGGGGTTGCCTGCCATTCCAGATCCAAAACGTCAGCCCGTGACCTGCGCTGGCAAGCGCTTGATGGCGGGCGGATTCGCGCAGTGGTGCGGCGGTTGGCGGCACGGCGCAGGCCGCTACCCACCGCGATCATTTCCGGCATTCCTTTTTCAACCCTGCCGCCGAAAGCGTGGTCACGTGCGGTTGTGCAGCCTGGTTCAGTCGTCTGGCTGGCAGCGCACGAGTTGCTGTTCGATATCCGCAAACAGCGGGCGGGTGGCCGGGTCGGGGTGCGCGCAAGCTGCCTGCAAGTCGGCCAGCGCTTGCAGCGTTGTTTGCTGCGCTTGCGCTTGTTGGGCGTCATGCCCATCAGCCGGCGGACGGCAGCGCGCCAGCAGTTCTTCCAGCAGACAGGCAAAGGCCCGCACTTCCAGCCGCTGCAGCGCCAAGGCTAGCGGTCCTGCATCGGGCGTAAAAAATGACGCCGCGCCAAAGTCTCCCAGCAGCGCGTCACCTTCGCCGGTGTGCAGGATGTTGTGCGCATATAAGTCGGCGTGCAGGATGCCGCGTTCATGCAGTTGCCGCGCCGCTGATGCCATGCCCCGCGCCAGCCGGATCAGCGCGTCCAGCGTGAACGCCGTGTCGGCGTCATAGACATCGCGGGTACACGACGCCAGGCTCGGCGGCCCGGCCAGGTTGCGAAAGTGCGGCGGCACCAGCGCCATGACCAAGCCGCTGGCCTGCTGCGGGTGATGGCTGATCTGGCCATGTACGGCAATCAGGTTCGGGTGCGCGCCGGCGCTGCTGCAGGCGGCCATTTCATGGTGCGGCAGGCCGTCGCTGGTCATCGCTCCCTTGAACAGCTTGACGGCCACCGGCTGCGCGGCATCGCCCCGCCACACCGCCTGGTGAATCACGCCCGAAGCACCTTCGCCAAGCAGCTGCTGCAGCCTCAGGCTTTGCCAGTCGATGCGGGGAATCGGCGCGCTGGCTGGCGCTGCGCCCTGGCGCATCGGGTTGCCGGCAAACGCCAGCCACGCCAGGTGCGGCAGTTGCAGCAGCCAGTCGGGCAGGGTGGTCAAGCGGTTGGCCGCGATGCGCAGCAGCTCCAGCCGCGTGCAGCCGGCCATTTCAGGCGGCAGCGCCTGCAGCCGGTTGCCCGCCAGCATGGGTTTTTGCAGCTGGCGGCAGCGGCCGATTTCAGGCGGCAATTCGGTGATCTGGTTGTCGGTCAGCACCAGCCAGCGCAGCGCGGGCGGCAGGGCGGCGGCCGGCACGCTGCAGATCTGGTTGGCCCGAAAGCCGATCATGGTCAATTGCTGGCACTGGCCCAGCACGGCGGGCAGTTCGGTGAACGCGTTGTTTGAGCAAAAAATGATGCGCAGCTGGTGCAGCCGCGCCAGGTCATGGGGCAGGGCGCTGAGTGCATTGCCCGATAGGTCGAGGATTTCCAGCGTGTCGGCGAGGGTGAAAATTTCCTGGGGAAAGGTCGTCAGGCCGCAGGACAACGTCAAGCGACGGCTGCCGGCCAGTGCGCCGCTGCGCAGTTGTTCGAGGGTGTTCATGGGGCGGGGTGGCTTGCGCTCGGGCTGGCTTTGAAGAGGGGGCGTGCTGGGTTCATTGGCTGATTGGACACGACGCTTGGGATTGGCTTTTTTGGGGGATGGATTTTTTTTGAGAGTGCTTGTGTTCTTGGGTTTGTGCGCTTGGCTTTGGCCGGCTTGCCGGGGGTTGCCCGGCGGCAACTCACTTGTCTTTTGCTTCGCCAAAAGAAAGTAAGCAAAGAAAAGGCGACCCGGCTGGCTGGGGCCCTGCGCTTCGCTTCGGGCGACCTGTGCTGAGCGGGAAAAGCGGGGGTCGGCGCAAACTCGCTTCACTGCGTTGCGCTCAAACAGCGCGCCGCCCTGATCCCGCTTTTCCCGCTCATCCCAGGCCCAGCCAGAACGGGGTGGGGAAGGGGTTCGGGAGCGGATTCGGAGTCAAAAGTGCCGCTTGCGCATACCGGACGGGCACGAGCAGCTATTTAATTCGTAGCGTTTTGAATTAATTGGGCGCAATGTCTGATTGAATTTGGCTGTTGGCTGTTGGCTGTTGGCTGTTGGCTGTTGGCTGTTGGCTGTTGGCTGTTGGCTGTTGGCTGTTGGCTGTTGGCTGTTGGCTGTTGGTTTTCGCATTCCATTCCCCAACCCCTTCTGTCTGCGCTGAGGAACGGAGCTTCAGGCGGATCAGGGCCGCGCGCTGTTTGAGCCGAAGGCGAGTTTGCGCGGACCCCGCCTGAAGCGAGTACCGCAGGGTGCCCCGTAGCGAAGCGAAGGGGTCGCAGACAGCAGGGGTCGCCTTTTTTTGCTTACTTTTTTTGGCGAAGTAAAAAAAGTGAGTAGCCGCCGGGCTACCCCCGGCCAGCAAAGCCCCGCAGCGCTAACCAGCGATCAAACAAACAACAACCCACAGCAAAAACGACAAATATCAACTGCCAAAAATGGCAATAGCGCGTCGCTAGAACCCTGACCAAAAAAAGAACAAGGAAAAGCCGCCACGCCCAAACTCCGAATCCCCGTAGATCAAAGCGCCGCGACTGATGCGCCACCGCCCCAAAAGCCAGGCTCAAACCGCCACCACATCCACAAACATGTCATCTATGCGCAACGGCTGCATGCCGTAGTCTGAAATAAAAGCCACATCGGCCGCATCGTGGCCATAGGCCAGCACAATCCGCCCGCCGCGCGGCTCCGCCTGCGTTGCGTCAAACGTGTACCAGCGCCCTCCCACAAAAGCCTCAAACCACGCATGCAAGTCCATCGGCTGCAGCCCGTGCAAATACCCCACCACCATGCGCGCCGGAATCTGCATGCTGCGGCACAGCGTAATACCGACATGCGCAAAGTCCCGGCATACGCCCGCGCCGTGCTCCAGCGTGTCCAGCGCATCCGTGGTGGACGAACTCACGCCGTAGCGATAGTGCAGGTTGTCATGAATCCAGCTGCAGATTTTGGCCACTTGCGGATAGCCCGGCAGTGCGTTGCCGACGATGTCCCATGCCTGCGACTGCATCTTGTCCGACGGGCAATAGCGGCTTTGCAGCAGGTAATGCAGCACGTCGGCAGGCATGTCGGTTACCAGCGTGCGCGGCGCGTAGGTCGCCACTTCAATTTGCGCGGGCACTTTCATCGTCACCTCGACGGCAATGCGCATCCGGCCCTGCGGCACGATCAGGCGCTGGCACAGGTTGCCGTAGCTGTCGACGAACTCGGTCACCGGCACCCACGGCTCCAGGTCGTAGCGGTCGCTGATGATCCACTGCGACTGGCCGCTGCGCGGACGCAGCATGGCCACCAGCGGACAGTCCGAAGCGGCGGTCACGGAAAGGGTGCAGGTGGCTTTGAGCTTCATGGGAAAAAGGGGTGATGAAGAGGCGTGGGCAATGAAAAAAATCGGTCAAAAGGCGGTCAGCGTCCAGCCCGTGCGTTAAAAAAAGTATGTGCTTTTACCGGCCCACCACCGACCAGCCTGCCTTGAGGTTGCTTTTGTCGTTCTCGTATTCCCACGCCGTGCCGCAGCGGTCGCAGCGGTACTGGGTGACGGTGGCCAGGTGGTTGCCGCGTTTTTCGGCGCGGTTGTTGCCCTGCACCAGCTCGGGATGGCCGGGCGCTTTGCGCCAGTTGCGCTGGATGCCGGCGCACGACTCGCACAGCTCCATCTTTTTCAGTTCGTTCTGGCGGTTCGGGTCTTGGGTCATGGTGCGGCTCTTGGGGTAGATGGTTGGCGTTTTGCGCTGGAAACAGGGTTCGATTGTCGCCCTGTTGGTTGCCACACATAGGCCTAAACGACCTGGCACCTGAAAAATCCGCCAGTTTCAAGTCAAATCAGCCTCTGGCGCATGGCCGGCGTGCGCAGGCAGCTATCAATTCAGGAGTTTTTTCTGGATGGCCGGAGGCCAGCAGGCCGACTGTTGAAGGGTTAGCGCGTGGCCCGTTGCTATGGCTGCGCCGGGGTTTCGTTAGCCGCCGCATCCGCCGCAGAACCCAGGCCACGCAAACGCCGATGCACCGCGTCCTCGCTGTCCACCGGCTGCTGCTGCTTGGCCTGCAGGTAATGCGTGGTGAACACGTCCAGATAGGCTTCCAGCGTTTGTGCGGCGAGGGGTTCACCGGCCAGCTCCAGGCACAGCGCCGCCACTTCCGAAGTGCAAAAGTGCGTCTCGCGCTGGGAGCGGCGCAGGCGGTAGCGTGACAGTTGTTCAGACTGCAGGCTCAGCACCGGCAGCGCATTCAGATACGGGCTTTTGCGAAACATCTTGCGCGCCTCGGGCCAGGTGGCATCAAGCAACACAAACAGCGGGCGCTTGGCGAGCTGGCCGTCAGGCGGGCTGGCGGGCAGCAGGTCGGTCACCACCCGCTCGGGCGCGACAAACTCGCCCGGAAACACCAGATAGGGCTGCCACTGCGGGTCGGCCAGCAGCGCCAGCAATTCCGGCTCGACCGCCGTGCGCGCCCAGCCAAAGGCAAAGGTGTCGGCCACCACGTCGGCAATCAGCCAGCCGGTGTTGCTGGGCTTGAGCGGCTCGATGTCGGCCATGATCAGGCACACCCCGGCGCGCGTCGGCAGCACCGGGCGCAAGGCGCACAGGCAGTGGCTGGGCAGCAGGCGGCAACCGGCGCAGCGCTCGCCGCGCGGCCCGCCACGGGCGAGAAAAGGTTTGGAACTGCGCGCCAGACGCGCGGTGCGCAGGCGGGAGACCGCGTGCTGGAGGGCGTGGGGCATGGGCGGAAGTCTAGCCCAGCCGCCTGGCCGGACAGGGCGCATGGCCCCGCTGCGCGCCCCGACCGTCTGGCGCATTTCCATGCCAAAGCGGCTTCGGCGGGAAAAGGCTCGGTAGCCAAACGGGTTGTTGCCGTTTGCCAGGCCACTGCACCGCCCTATTGCGTAAACTGAAAAATCACGACATTTGCGCTGGCTGATGGTTTCTCTCCGGCCCTCATTTCGGCGTCAATCCCCAAAACCGTGAAAAGCCAACTGACGTGACAGGTCTGTTTTTTTAGACAACCCGGTAACTGGCGTCACAGGAGCCCTTATGAAACGTCGAAACATCCTGCATGGCTTTGCCCGGACGTGTCTGGGTTTGGCGGTGCTTCCCTTGAGTCAACTTGCCATGGCCATGACCCCACTCACCAAATCCAAATCCGACTGGCAACAACTATTGCCCGCCGCCAACTACGCCGTGCTGTTCAAGGACAGCACCGAGCGCGCCGGCAGCAGCCCGCTGAACGGTGAAAAGCGCGCCGGAACCTATGCCTGCTTTGCCTGCCATTTGCCCCTGTTCAAGAGCGAACTCAAGTTTGACAGTGGCACCGGCTGGCCGAGCTTTTTCAATGTCATTCCCAACGCCGTCGAGACGCGGCGCGATTTCAGCATGATCTGGCCGCGCACCGAATACCACTGCGCCCGCTGCGGCGGCCACCAGGGCCACCTGTTCAAGGACGGCCCGCAACCCACCGGCCTGCGCTATTGCAATAACGGCGTTGCGCTTCAATTCATTCCCGCTGGCGAAAAACTGCCGGAGTTGCGCGCATGAAAAACTGGCTTCAATCCGTCGCCTTGGCCCTGTCCCTGCTGATCAGCCAGGCCGGCGCGCAGACCCCCTCAACGCCAGCCGCAGCCGGCCAGACTGCCACGGCGATTTTTGCCGGTGGCTGCTTCTGGTGCGTGGAAGCGGACTTTGACAAGGTACCGGGCGTCTTGTCTGCCCAGTCGGGCTACACGGGCGGCAAAACCGCCAATCCGACCTACCAGACCGTGAGCGCCGGCAGCACCGGCCACACCGAAGCGGTTCGGCTGACCTACGACCCCCGCATCGTCAGCTACGCGGTGTTGCTCGATTTCTTCTGGCACCACATTGACCCGACCGTCAAAGACCGGCAATTTTGCGATACCGGCAACCAGTACCGCAGCGCCATCTACTACAACAGCCCGGCCCAAAAAGCCGTCATTGAAGCCAGCAAGGCGGCCATTTTGAAGTCGGGCGTGTTGAAGGAAATCCATACCGAGATCGCCCCGGCATCGACCTTTTACCCGGCCGAGGACTACCACCAGGACTACTACAACAAGAACCCGCTGCGTTACAAGTACTACCGCCTGACCTGCGGCCGCGACAGCCGCGTCGCCGAAGTTTGGGGCACCAAGAACTGAGCGGTTCCGGGTAACCCCATCGCCAGCGCCTACATTCGCCGCAGGGCGGCGGAAATGGGTCGCAGTGTGTATTTGCCTGTGGCCCTGCCGCAGTGCCTGCAAGCGCTGTTTGGCATCGTCAACGGCATGGTGGCCAGGATTTGTGACCCGTTTGGACCGGCCTTTTTCCTGATGGCAACCGGCAGTTACCATGCAACGGGTCACACAAGGTCATCCTTTAGAAAGAACACGGTATGCGCGATAACTTTTGGCTGGGCATCATGCGGGCAGCTCGGGTCGGTTTATTGGCCACGCTGGTGGGCGCGGTGGTGGTGGCCTGTGGCGGCGGCGACGGCGGCGGCTCCACGCCTACGGTCGTGCAGGCCCAGTCCACGACCCCGTGGGAGGTGATGACAGCAGGCGATATTGCGCAGTGTCTTTTGCGGCCTCCGCGCGACACGGCGGCCGAAAAGACAGCCAAGCTGGTCGAGCGGCAACTGGCTGACGCCGGCAGCAATTCCAACGTGCTGACGCTTGGAGACAATGCCTATTTCCTGGCCGGCTCCAACCTGGGCTACACCGATTGCTATGAGAAAACCTGGGGCCGGTTTATCGACAAAACTTTTGCGATTCCGGGGAACCACGACTATGAAGGTGGCGACAGCAATGATTACTTCGGTTATTTTGGTGCCAAGGCCAACCCCGATGGCAAGCGCACCGGCTACTACCGGATTGATCAAAACGGCTGGACCGTGTTTGCGCTGAACAGCAACATCGATGCGACAGCCGCTTCAGTCCAGGCACAGTGGCTCAAGCAGGAACTGGCCACCGCCCAGCCCTGTGTGGCGGCGGCCTGGCACCACGCCCGGTTCACCTCGGCCCCCGATGGCGACAACACCAAGATGACCGCGATGTGGGACATCCTGGACCAAGCCAAGGCCGATGTGGTGCTGCAATCCCACGAGCACCAGTACGAGCGCTTCGCCCCCATGACCGCAGACGGCACGCTGTCCGCCACGGGCGGCATGCGCTCATTTGTCGTGGGCACCGGCGGCGCAGAAACGTACGCGCCCGCCACGGTGCGTGCGGGCAGCGAGAAGCAACTGGAAACCTTTGGCGTGATGCGTTTGTCGCTGTCGGCCGGCAAAGCCAAGTGGCGGTTTATTGACGTTGATAACGCCGTGCTGGACGAAGGCGCGTTTGACTGCCGCAAGAAGCCGTAAAAAGAGCGAGTAGCGGCCTGTGTCCACGGCGCGCCCGGGCTCGTCCCTTCAGGCGGGCCGGTGCAACGCGCAGATCTTTTCGCCGTAGGCTCTCGCTGACAAGCCAGAGACTTCCTTTGCGCCGCGCCTTCCCAAACCCCGGCAGGTTTTCAAAAGTGGTGCCGCCATTGGCGATGCCGACCGCAGGAAAAACGTCACCCTGCTCAGGCAACTGCGCAGCCAACCCGGTTGAACTTGCTGGCAAATGACCCTGTAAGCTAGCCCGAATCCTCCTACTTCTCTTTGACGCATGCGCATCCTCCACACTTCTGACTGGCATCTCGGCCAGCACTTCATGGCCAAGAGCCGCCAGGCCGAACACCAGGCGTTGATCGACTGGTTGCTGCTCCAGGTCGAGGCGCATGCAGTCGATGCGGTGCTGATTGCGGGCGATATTTTCGACACCGGCACGCCGCCCAGCTATGCACGCGAGTTGTACAACCAGCTGGTGGTGCGCCTGCACGGGGCGGGCGTGGCGTTGCTGCTGCTGGCCGGCAACCATGACTCGGTGGCCACGCTGGGCGAAAGCCGCGCGCTGCTGGCCTGCTTGACTTCCACGGTGGTCGCCGCAGCCGGGCAGCCAGAGGCGCAGGTCGTCGTGTTGCCGAAACGCGGCGCGCCGGGCGCGCAAGGCGAAGCCGGCTGCGTGGTCTGCGCCATTCCCTTCATTCGCCCGCGCGATGTGCTGCAAAGCCAGGCCGGGCAAAGCGCCGACGACAAGCAGCACGCCTTGCAACTGGCGATTCAAGGGCATTACCGCGACGTGTTCGACGCCGCCAGCGCCCGCCGCGCCGCGCTGGAACTTGCGCTGGGCCGCAAGCTGCCGCTGATTGCCACTGGCCACCTGACGACCGTCGGCGCCAGCACCAGCGAGTCGGTGCGCGAAATCTATATCGGCGCGTTGAACGCCTTTCCGACCAGCGCCTTTCCGCCGGTCGACTACATCGCCCTGGGCCATATCCACCAGCCGCAAACCGTCGGCGGGCTGGACTATATTCGCTACTGCGGTTCGCCGATTCCGCTCAGTTTTGACGAGGCGCGCCAGCAAAAGCAGGTGCTGCTGGTCGACCTGGACGCCAGCGGCCTGCAAACCATCACGCCCTTGCCCGTGCCGCGTTTTCAGGCGCTGGCCTCGGTTGCGGGCAACCTGGCCGCGCTGGCCGCAGCGATTCGCGCCGCCGCCGTCGATGGCACGCTTGATCGCCCGGTCTGGCTGGACGTGACGGTGGCCGAAGACGACTATCTGGCCGACTTGTCGGTACGCATCGAGGCGCTGACCGCCGGGCTGCCGGTCGAGGTGCTGCGCATGCGCCGTCAGCGCGGCAACGAAGCCGCCCGGCTGGCTGGCCAAGCCAATGAAACCCTGGACGAGTTGACGCCGCACGATGTGTTTGACCGCCGCCTGGCGCAAGAAGAACTGACGCCAGATTTGCAACGCGAGTTGCGCACCCGCTACCGCGCCATCGTCGCCGGTTTGCAAGAAAGCGACGCATGAAAATCCTCAGTCTGCGCCTTAAAAACCTCAATTCGCTCAAGGGCGAATGGAAAATCGATTTCACCCAGGCACCGTTCGTGGACAACGGCCTGTTTGCCATCACCGGCCCGACCGGCGCGGGCAAGTCAACGCTGCTCGACGCCATTTGCCTGGCGCTGTACCACAAGACACCACGCCTCGATAGCATCTCCGCGTCCGTCAACGACCTTATGACGCGCCACACCGCCGACTGTCTGGCCGAGGTGGAGTTTGAGGTCAAGGGCACGGTGTACCGCGCTTTCTGGAGCCAGCGCTGCGCGCATGGCAAAGTGGGCGGCGCGCTGCAAGCACCGAAAGTTGAGTTAGCGACCGGCGACGGCAAAATACTCACCGAAAAAAGCATCGAAAAGCTCAAGCACATTGAGAAAATAACCGGTCTTGATTTTCCGCGCTTCACCAAGTCCATGCTGCTGGCACAAGGCGGCTTTGCAGCGTTCCTGAACGCCAGCGCCAATGAGCGCGCTGAACTGCTGGAAGAGCTGACCGGCACCGAAATCTACGGTGATATTTCCAGAAAAGTGTATGAGCAGGCGAGTCTCGCCCGCAATCAGCTGGCGCAGCTCAAGGCACGCGCGCAAGGCATGGAGTTGTTGTCGGCTGAGGCGCGCGAAGCCATGCAAAACGAAGTGATCCGCCTTGGCACCGAACTGGTTGATGTGCAGCGTCAGCACCAGAACACGCAGGCCCAGCGCCAGTGGCGGCTCGATCTGGCGCAGAGCGAACACGACGCCCAGGCGGCCGAACAAAACCGCATGGCCGCCGACGCCGCGCTGGATGCCGCCGCCCCGCAATTGCGCCGCTTGGCCGACAGCGAACCGGCGCAGGCGCTGCAACCGCTGCATCAGGCGTGGCAACACGCCGAAACCGCCTGCAGCACCAGCGAAAACACGCTGCAGATGCTGCACGGCGAGCACGAAAGCCAGCAGGCCGCGCATTACCAGCAACACCACAGCGCCCACGCTATCGCCGCGCGCATCGCTGAACAGGCGCAATCGCAGTTGCAGCGCACAGAGCAACAACGCCAGCAGCTTGACGACTTTTGCGCCGCCAATTCGCAACGCGCCAGACTGGGCGAACGCCTGGGTGCCTGGCAGCAGCAGTTTGACCAACGCCAAAAGCTGCAGCAGGCCGTGGCGGCGCAGCAAGTGGCTGCGCAAAAACTGGAGGACGAACAAGCCGAACGCAGCCGCCAGCTCGTCACCCACAACGTGGCAGTGGCTACCGCAGAACAAGCCAGTACCGCCGCCGACACCGCGCAGCAGCAGGCCGAAGCCGAACAAACCGGGCGCTTGGCCGGGCAAACGCTGGCCGCCTTGCGCCAGCAGGGGCAATCCGGGCAGAACAGCTTGAGCCACTGGCAGCAGCTCGAAGCGCTGGCGCGGCAACGCCGTGAACTGGCGGGCCAGCAAACTACGCTGGCAGCGCAACTGCAGTCCGGCCAGACCAGCATTGAAGCGCAGGACAAAGCGCTGACCGCCTTGCGCGAACAGCACAAAAATATGAGCGTGCAGGTGCAGGACAAACAAAAGTTGCTCGAACAGGAGCGCCGCATCCAGAGCCTGGAAGCGCATCGCCGGACGCTGCAGCCGGGGCAAGCTTGTTTGCTCTGCGGCTCACTGGCGCATCCCGCCATTGCCGCCTATCAGGCGCTGGACGTTTCATCGACAGAAGCCGCGTTGAAGGAAACGCAGTCAGCGCTGGACGCGCTGGTCAAGCAAGGCCAGGATGCGAGAGATGCACTGGCCACCAGCCGCGCCACCCAAGCCGGATGGCTGACGCAGCAAGAAAAAAATACCCAGCAGATCGCCGACAGCCAGACGGCATGGCACGAACAGGTCGCGCTGATCAGCCCCAGCGCATCCGGCCCGCTGCCCGGTGCAGACGACTGGCAAGATGCCGCCCGCCTGCGTGCCCGACGCGAAGCCATCGAGCAGGCGCTGGCCCATATTGCCCAACAAGTGCAGGCGGCAGAGCAGGGTGAACAAACGCTGCACCGCGCCCGGCAGTCCTGCAACGACCACGCCCAATCGCTGCAAACCGCCCGCAACCAGTTGGCCCTGTTGCAGCAAACCATAACGACCGGACAGGAACGGCAAGCCGAACTGCTGACAAGCGCGCAAGCGCGCCAGCAGGAATTGTTTGAACTGGAAACGCGGTTAAACGCCACGCTGGCAGAAGCCGGTTTCAGCGTGCCGCCGGAATCCGCACCGTGGTTGCAGCAGCGCGAAAACGAATGGCAAGACTGGCAATCCACCCAGACGCAATTGCAAGCCCTTGCGCAAACCCTGACGCGCCAGCAAAGCCAGTGCGAAGCCGCGCAGGAAAAAGCCGGCTTGTGGCAAGTGCAATGGGAAAGTTTGCGCGCCAGCGCTGGCGAACAGGCCGCGCCGTGGGCCGATTTCACGTTCAGTGCCACTGATGACTTGCCCGCCGCCCTCGCACTGTGCGCCCACGAAGCCAGCCGGCTGAAGCAAACCATTGCCGCACTGCAAGGCCAAAAAACCCAGGTTGATGCCGACCTCGTCCGGCAGCGCTTGAGCTTGACCGAAGCCGCCGCGACGTGGCAAAGCGCGCTTGCCGCCAGCCCGTTCGCCGACCTGGCCGCTTACATCGCCGCGTTGTTACCAGCTGAAGAACGCCAGCGGCTGACGCAATTCAAGGAAGCGCTGCATTCTGCCCAGCAGCAAGCCGATGCGCTGTTGCGCGACGCTCAAGGCAAACAAGCGCGGCTGACAGCGCAAGCGCTCACGCCCTTGCTGCTGGAAGACATCGTGACGGCGCTGGCCGCGCTGGAAACGGAGCGCACCACGCTCAGCGAACAAATCGGTGCTCACCGTGAAGGGCTGGCCAGCGACACGAAACGCCGTGAAAGCCAGCAAGCGCTGTACGAAGAAATCAGGTTGCAGACGGCAGAAACCGATATCTGGCAACGGCTGGACGGGCTGATTGGCTCGGCCCGTGGCGACAAATACCGCAAGTTTGCGCAAGGGCTGACGCTGGACCATTTGTTGCTTCTCGCCAATCGCCATCTCGCGCGCCTGCATGGCCGCTACTTGCTGCGCCGCAAAGCCACGGGCGAGCTGGAACTCGACATCGTCGATGCCTGGCAGGGCGAGGTGGCGCGCGACACGCGCACGCTGTCGGGCGGGGAGAGCTTTCTGGTCAGCCTGGCGCTGGCCCTGGCACTGTCGGATCTGGTCAGCAACAAGACCTCGATTGATTCGCTGTTTCTGGATGAAGGCTTCGGCACGCTGGACGGCGATACGCTGGACATCGCGCTCGATGCGCTGGACACGCTGAACGCCAGCGGAAAAATGATTGGCGTCATCAGCCACGTCGAAAGCCTGAAAGAGCGCATTTCCGCGCAAATCCGGGTCGAAAAGGGCGGCGGCGTCGGGTATTCGCGCGTGGTGGTTCGTTAGTTTTGGGAAATGGCTTCATCGCATTTTTTGCGATGAAGCCATGTTCTGACATCGGAAAAAACTTGAGGTGCGTTTGCCCGCTTCACTCCAAGCGCGGCACAACCGCAACCGCCGCGTGGCTTATTTGGCGGGGCGGTGCAGCGCGCAGAGCTTGTTGCCGTCCGGGTCGCGCAGATACGCCAGGTAGATCCGGCCGACCGCGCCATCCCGAAAACCCGGTGCGTCTTCACACGTCGTGCCGCCGTTGGCAACGCCCGCCGCATGAAAAGCATCGCCTTGTTCCGGCGACGTTACGTCAAACCCGATGGTGGTGCCATTGCCGTGCGTTGCCGGTTCGCCATTGATCGGCGTGGTGATGGCAAACGTGCCTTTGGGGCTGCGGTAGAAATAGCGGTTCTTGTTGGCAACGCCGGGGGCAATCCCCAGCGTACCCAGCAACGCATCGTAAAACTTCTTCGAAACTTCCAGGTCATTGACACCCAGCATGACGTGACTGAACATAAATTTCTCCGTTGAAGCCCGGTCAGGGCGAAATGAAACCCTGTGCATCGTACTTGAGGACGGGCCAAGGCAGCGTGGCGTGGCCAAGCGGGCGCGAAGCGGCCCATAACAGTTTTGTGGCGGGTGGCGAGTTAAGGCGGGGCTGCGTCATGGCAAAGCCAAAAACCGTGGCGATTCATCGCGGGTCAAGCACCGCGCCGGATTACCGCGCCTGAACGGCTCAGACGCGTAAATTTAACGCCAAATGACCCGCTTGCGCACTACCAGCGGTCGTAAGCAGCTATTAATTCAGGAGTGATTGTGGGGGGGGTGACTATTGACGCACGCGCCAGCCCCATGCCGCGCACTTCAACCCATCGCCGCACAATTCCGGCTGACTATCTGCTTTTCGGCGAAGCCATTCGCAGTTGTTTGGACATCTTGCAGACGATGCGTTCACGGCGGCGCAGGCGGCGGACTATCTGGAGGTGTCCATGTCCACCTTTCGGCGCTACGTCGCCACCGGGCGGCTCAGCCAAAGCGCAACAGTCGGGCGCACCCAGATGTTCAAGGTGGCGGCGTTGAAAGCTTTCAAGAAGGCCTTGAAAACTGCCAAGGGCTGAATGGCGGCTGCAGGCGTATTTGGCCGCAAGGTTTTAAGCCGAATCAGCCTCTAGCGCACGGCCTGCCTGCGTAAGCAGCTATTAATTAAAGAGTGAGTGCTGGTCAATGCCCTGGATATTCCCCACTTGCCAGCAAAACGCGACGCATCACAGTCTGCTGGTTTTTAATTCATCTAATTCGAATGTTTCGTTTGTTGCGTTTGAGTGATAGGATTTCAGCAAACTTGCTTCACGTCAGATCGTGACAGTCAGCTAAAAGGAAAACGCCATGAAAAACCAAGAAATACTCGACCCCGCCAGCGAAGCTGAAGCTGAAATGGCCAGCGTTGCCCATCAATGCCTTGTTGCTGCGCTCGACCATTCCAACGCTGACCACATCGAGGTGATTCTGGACGTCGGCCTCGACGGCGAAGCCCGGCACGAAACCCCGGTCTTGAAACTCCCGCCGCGCGCCTTGCGCTTCTTTGCCGACGTGCTGCGCCAAATGGCCAAACGCGAGCCCATGCTGCTGGTGCCGCAAAAGCATGAACTGACCACGCAGGAAGCGGCCAACTTTCTCAACGTGTCGCGTCCTTTCGTCATCAAGGAAATCGAGGCGAACCGCCTGAAATGCCGCAAGGTCAACCGCCACCGCCGCATTGAATTTGAAGAACTGCGTCGCTACCAAACCGAGCAGCAGCAAAAATCTGAACAGGCCCTGCAAGACCTGACCCGGCTGTCTGAAGAACTGGGTTTGGAGTTTTAATTGGCCGGTTCGTCGCGGTTTACCGCCATCCTCGATGCCAATGTCCTTTATCCCCAATTGATCCGCGACACCTTGCTGAGCCTGGCCGTGGGGAGCCTCTACCATGCACGATGGAGCCGGACGATTCATGACGAATGGACAAGTAATCTGGCCAAAGACCGGCCCGAACTGGCCGCCCGGTTACCGGCGGTGGTCGAGTTGATGAATGCCAGCGTGCCCGACTGCCTGGTAATCCACTACGAAAAACTCATCCCCAGCATCGAGTTGCCAGACCTCGACGACCGGCATGTCGTAGCCGCCGCCATTGTTGGCCATGCCGATGCCATCGTCACCTTCAACACCAAAGACTTCCCGCCAACTGTGCTGCAACCCTACGGCATTGAAGTGCAGCACCCCGATGAATTTTTGATGAACCAGTTGCAACTGCAGAAAATACCCGCGCTGAGCGCCATCAAGAAAATGCGCGCCCGCTGGACGAATCCCGAACGGCCCGCGCTGGCGTTGATTGCTGCGTTCGAAAAGCGTGGTTTGCCTTTGAGGGCTGACTTGTTGCGTGAGGCGGTGGATTTGATTTAAATTTGCGATGCAAATAGCTTGCTAGCGCAATAAAGACGTGCGCAAGCAGCTATTAAATAAAGAGCAAATACCGGGACAAGTCTTTGGCGGAGAAATACCTGATTCCTGAATTTAATGGGAATCCGACCCCGAATCTTACGAACGCTTGGACGCTATGGCTTGACTTCAGGCTGATGCCAACCCGGCACGTTCACCGCGTAGCGCGTCGCCTTGCCAACGCCCTCCACGCGCAGCAAGCCCTTGGCCAGCAGGTCCGTCAAATCCCGCGTTGCAGTGGCTTTGGATGTGCCGGTGATCTTGGCGTACTTCTCGTTGGTCATGCCGCCCAGGAAACCGCCGCCCAGCGCCACGTGCCCTGCGTCCAGCAAGCGTTCCAGCACCTTGTGCTGCCGCGCATTCAAGCCGCATTGGCCCGCCTTCATGCGAAAAACCGCCTTTTCTGTCGCCTGCCGCACGACCGCCTGGCAGGCCATGCAGCCCTGTGTAAATGCCTGCACAAACCACTGCATCCAGGGCGTCACGTCAATGGCTGCGGCATCAAGCCTGACGCCGTGCAAGCACTGCGCCTGGTTGAGCCCGTCGTAATACGCGGTGCGGGTTTTCAGCATCTGGCGGGCCATGCCAAACACGCGAACCAGGGCGGCATTTGTAGTCGGATCGTGCGCCTGCATGTCTTGCGCCAGCGCCATGTCCACCAAAGCGCGCCCCAGTCGGCCATTGCCATCTTCAAACGGGTGAATCGACTCAAACCAGACATGGACCAGCGCCGCCCGCGCGATGCCATGCAGCGCAGGCGCATTCGCGGTGGGCCGGGTGGCCTCGAACCACGCCAGAAAATGCGCCATTTCCGTCGCCACCTGGTGCGAGGGTGGCGCTTCGTAATGCACCCGCTCGCGCCCAGGCGCGCCGCTGACGATCTGCATCGCGTCGGCATGGTCGCGCAAGCGCCCCACGGCAATGCGCGCAATGCCGGACGTGCCCCCCGGAAACAAGGCCGATTGCCAACGACACAGGCGGTCCAGCGTCAGCGCATCGTGAGGGTTGGCCAGCGCATCCTGCATCACCTGCACCAGCCCGTCTGCAAGGCGGTCATGGCCGGGCGCATCGGCCAGACCCAGCCGGTGCGCCACCGACGAGCGGACCGATGCCAGATTGAGTTGCTCCCCCTCAATGGCCGCCGTGGCCAGCGCCTCTTGCACCCACAACTCGCGCTGCACTTCTTGCGCCTGGTCCAGGCCAATCGCCTCCAGCAAACCCAGCAACTTGCCTTGTTCGAGCCGGGCCTGGTCCAGCGCTGGCGCCAGCGCCAAAGCGTCAAACGTCAGCTTGGGCCAGGCGGCGTGCTGCCAGATGTAGCGTGGTGCGGGGGGCGGCGTTTGCTGGGGCATGAGCCGCATTGTAGGTAATGCGGCTCAAAAGTTGAGGCGTATTTTAGGAAATGCGCCTCAGCGTGCTGCGGGAATATTCAAGTTTGGCTGTTGACGACAAAAAATTGCCAGTTCGAATCCACCGCGCATCCGGTGTTCCAGCGCCGTTTCAAAGCACAGGTACCAAATACAAGTGTGTTTTATTGCAAGACCCGACCCCAAGGCCGTGATGAATGCCAGCGTGCCCGACTGCCTGGTGAGCCACTACGAAAAACTCATCCCCAGCATCGAGTTGCCAGACCCTCACGACCGGCATGTCGTGGCCGCCGCCATTGTTGGCCATGCCGACGCCATCGTCACCTTCAACACCAAAGATTTTCCGCCGGCTGTGCTGCAACCCTACGGCATTGAAGTGCAGCACCCCGATGAGTTTTTGATGAACCAGTTGCAACTGCAGAAAATACCTGCGCTGAGTGCCATCAAGAAAATGCGCGCCCGCTGGACGAATCCCGAACGGCCCGCGCTGGCGTTGATTGCTGCGTTTGAAAAGCGTGGATTGCCTTTGACAGCTGACTTGTTGCGCGAGGCGGTGGATTTGATTTGAATTTGCGATGCAAATAGCTTGCTAGCGCAATAAAGACGTGCGCAAGCAGCTATTAAATAAAGAGCAAATACCGGAACAAGTCTTCAGCTGAGAAAGGCCTGATTCCTGAATTTAATGGGAATCTGACACCGAATCTTTTACGTCATCAAAAGGAAGCAACGTTCTTCGTCGCAACTCCACGATTACCGCTTCCTCGGCAGCAGTCAGTACGGTGCTTTTAGGCACTGCTGGACTCATGCGTGCGTCTGCAGTCGTAGTGCGGGAGCGCCACTTTGTGACTGTGGTGCGGCTTAGCCCATATCGTTGGGCAAGGGTGCTGGTCTTTTCTTTCGACCTTTGGAGTTCGGCTCGAATTCGCGGTGTCGTACGGGCGCTGCCGTGAAGCATGTTTGCCATAGCGCTTTTTCCTCCTCAGCGGACAGAATAACGTCACGACTCTCCGAGACCATACAACTAATCCGGGACGATCGAAACTTTCGTCGCACGGTCACTCAACCCACGGCGGAACACTGAACGTGGAACCGTGGCGGGGCTGGTTTTTGCCTCCGGCTGGACGCAGTGCAGAGTGTCCACGAAATGCTGTCGGATGCTTTTAACTAATCCAGTTTTGGTGGCGCTGGGCGAGCACCTCATCAACGCGCGGCAAACGCTAGTGCTGAACCGCGGAATGGATGGCAATCAACCTCGATTGCATTCGCGCATCTCATGCGTCACTAATCAGCCCTTTTTCAAACTCTCCACCCTGCTTGCTAAAACGCTTAACAAGATGGAAATTTACCCCCTCAATGAGGGATTCAGGCATATCGTTATCAACAATTATGACTTGGCACTTTCGACCTTTTTCTCGTGCGTGTTCCGTCACCTCTACGATTTGTTTGAAGATATTTTCATAGATTTTTGGGTCAGAAACTTCGGAATCATCGTCATTTGCACGGTACCTACCGATATTCTGCCCCGGCGTGTCTATCATCAAAAAACTTGGCAGGTTAGAGGGTGTAACTAATAGATACTTTAGGCGACTGACAAAGGTGGCAATGGAAGTAATTGTTCTAACACCACCAGAAGATGTGTTGTAGTAGGAAATTCCTCGAAAGTGCGCGATAAATTTTTTATCGAAATACACGTTGCTGACTTTTTGAAGGCCGCTTTTTTGCATATGTATATTTAGCAGCTTTGTTAGGGCCTCAATAACTTCATCAAGCCCGACTAACCCATCTTGGATAGCCTTTATCGCTCGTCGGAGATTTGAAATCAATGAAGTTTTTATGTCTAGCTTTAAACCAATATCTTTAAATTTATGGGCTATAGCGCTATTTCGTTCTGCTTGGGCTAACTCAACCTTTAAGGCCGTTTTAGATGTTTCAAGTGCCTGAATGGCAGAGATCAATGGAGAAATGTTTGTGATGTTATTTTCATCAAATCCCCTTGTTGCCTCTTTAAGCATGGATGTAAGCTGACCTTTTTTTGTTAAACTTTCTTGTTGCTGCTCTCGTAGTCGCGTTAAGGTAGTTTGAATACCCGCATCTCTATTCTTGAGTGACTTAATTTGATGATCTAGATCATCGTCTTCAACCACCGCAGATGACAGAGTCAATTCAGTTGCACACAATGGGCACGGAACCGTTCTATTTTCACTTTCCGATATCTGCATCACTGATCTAGATAGCTTGGAAAGATTAATGGCATCCAAATCAAACCTATATGTATTACTTAGTTTTACATAATTCTCATATTTTATTTCTATCGATACAAGAGTCTGATCAAGTATATCTATTTCATTACGGATTCTACCGACAGAGTTTGAGATCTCTAGACCAACATCAGTAGATAACGCAAAATCTCTCTTTACAGCCTCAACGGCCTCGTCTATCTCATTTATTCGAGACTCCTGTCTTTCTACCTCATCATGCGTTTGCTCAAGCTTATCAACGGAAATGGCGACATCCTGCAAGAATTTACGAATAAATAATTCGCTTCGCCCTAATTCTTTTTGCTCATTAAGTTCGGCGGCTAAATCGGATTGCAAGGTAGCTAGGTTGTCGTCATGAATATTAAATACGAATTTTTGAATTTCCACATTTTTATTGAAAACACTAGGATTTGTATAGTCTAATAATGCATCGGACCCAACCCTCGTTTGCTTGAGGTACAAAAGCTTCATCAAATCACGGAAACTCAAACGATCAGAATCAGAATCCTCTCGTAACCTAGATTCTTTGATCTTCACCTTTGGTATTCCAAGAGTATCTAAGATGAAATCGGAAATCCAGCCGTCTGGCATCTCTTTTGCTGAGGATGCTGACATTAGCATTGGGAATGTCGTAAAACGACCGTCGAATGCGCCGGTGTGAACCTTTATCGGACTATCTTCGTTCAAGATGTCTCGTTCTAATGTAAAAACACTCCCATTTAGATCGACTTCTAACAAGGCTATACGGCCATGAGAGGCCATCTCTTCGTATAGAAGGTGCTTATTTCCCCCTCCCATGCAATAGTCAATCAAATTCAAAATGCTAGATTTCCCGGAGTCGAGGTCGCCCCAGATTAAGTTCAGTCCCTCTTCAAACTTTGAGATATAAAGTTTTGATTTGCCGTGAACGATTAGTTGCTGCACTATAAGATACGGGCTAGTTTCCATTTGAGACTTTCAGAATACTGTTGTGCAGAACGTTGAGTGACTTCCCCATTAAAGGGAGGACTTGCTTTATTTCTAATCGCCATCTTTGCGTTAGTCCGATGTCGTCAATAGTTGGCGATATCAAGCATTGCAAGACTAATTCTCCATCGATTCGTGCAAATGAGGCATATTTATTTTTAATTAGTAAGCTGCATGTTTTTGAGAAATCCGCTACATCTTGGAGGCTGCCAAACTCAATATTGTCTTGATACAAAAAATCATCTATATTTAGAACTAACTGTGCTTTGCCGAACGACGCGAGAAACTTTTGTTGAACGGTAGGGTTGCATAGAAGAAAATCAACGAATGCAGCTTTCCCAATAGAAACGCGGTCTTTTAACTTTGTATTTTTTGTTAGAAGCGATATCACCAACCATCTTCTAAAAAGCTTGACATAAAACTCATCACGGAAATCGATTAACCCGAATTTATTCATACCAGAGCCTTTTTTATCTTTGTAAAGTAGTCAGCGTCGTCTGACCAGACCACGGTTTCCCCCATGTTATTTGCCAGCTGATGCAACAACCCCTTTTTATGTAAAAAATTGAGTGAGACTAAGCTGGACTTTAAAGCGAGGCTATCTTGGGCAGTTATTTCCGAATGGATTTGTGCGAATACGTGATTCGGTGTACTTTTCGTTCCAACGAATGCGTTATATTTTTGGTTGTAGATGCTCAGCACTTTTTGCTGCAATTGGAGCATCTCTTTGGCATCATTTTTATTCGCCGCTTTTGAAATAATTTCTGCGTTGAAGAAGCATTCTTTTGCATCGTCCACACCTTTTGGCCCAATGTCACAAATGATCATTTTCAATACAAATATTTCTTTATCATAGTCTGGCGTTACGGTGGTTGCCGCAGTATTAGCAGTATTTGCCATGTTTTGTGCATGTGCGATATTTTTCAGGAATTGCCTTACAGCTTTATAAGACAAATCTTCGCGAGATGGTGGTTTGCAAATTGAGCAGTGATCGTGATCCACTACTGCTTTTTGTTGTGCGGTGACAGTGAAAGGAATAGCACTTGTCTTGGGTACGCATTCGTCATGCTGTGCAATGAGGTACAAGCTCGATGGAAGGTGGTCTCGATGTAGAGTCCATTTGTTATTCAGCTCATCTGAGTATTCGGATAGTGGAACAAGTTCCTTTGCATTTATATTGCTAGTGGGGGCGAGTAAAAGTGCGCTTAGCGAACCCTTATGTGGTACGGCCAAAGATACGTATCCAACGACCTTCGGACCATTTCCTTCTTCATAATTTAGTATTTGGTCTTTAGCAATAAGTCCGCCCAAACTGTGAGCAATCACCACAACGGATGAATAGTCACCCAGTATGTAACGTAGATGCGTTGAGAATCCCTGACTGAGGTTGGCGATAGTCTGATTTTTCTTTATCTTTCCTCCAATTTTCGGAAGACCTGGGATGAAAGAAATTAAAGCCAGTAGTTTTTGTACCACTGCGGAGTGTTGAATTGCTGTTATTTTTGTGAAATATTCATACTCAAAGAAGTCAAACTCCTGATTAAGTTGAGAATCAGCTTCTAACATTTCCTTAAAGCTTGTTCCTGCCACATTTCGCCAAGTGCCTGTACCGCCGGTAAATCCGTGAATAAAAATCACCGCTGTCTTCATTGAGATGCCCCTAATTTAGTTAAGTATCTGGTTGGATGGTAGTTACCTCAACAAGCTTGGTCGTTGTATGAATGTTCGTCATAGTCCCAGTCGTTTGCCAAAACTACGGTTTCCATCCACCCCCATCACCAACCTCTGGGTAACCCGCGTAGCCGCCACATAAAACACCCGCGCCGCTTCCGTCTCGTCCTCCCCCGGCGCAGGCATGTGCCCCACGCAGGGTAGCGCCACCACAGGGAACTCAAGGCCTTTGCTGACCTTCATGGTCATCAACTGAATGGCGTATGCGCCGGGGTTGTGGTCGCAGCTGCGTTTGCGCACGCGGTGCGGCAGCTTGCGTTGGGCCAGGGTGCTGGCGCACAGGTCTATAGTGGCCCAGTCCGCGCCCAGCACGGCCATGTCGCCCCAGGCAAAGCCTTCTTTATGCGCGCTGGCCAGGTCGTCCGCAATGGCGAAAGCCTCGTCGCGCAGGCTGGGCAGGCGGATGATGAGCGGCGCTTGTCCGTCGCGGCCGCAGCTGATGGGTTTGAGCAGCGGAATGCCGTCGTCGTCTTTGTCGTCCGCCGTCAGCAGGTCGGCGGCAATCAAGCTGGCGGTTTGCAGAATCTGGCGGGTGTTGCGGTAGTTGATTTTTAGCACGGTGGTGCGACCCTGCGCCTGCACGCCGACGCTTTTGAAGCTGAAATTTTTGGTGCAGCTGCGTTCGCCGTTGGTCATGCGGGGCACGCAGGTGCCGATTGCGGGGATAAGGGTTGCCATCAGGGGGTTACATCTATCAACAATTTGTGACATGCATCATGCACTTAAACCGTGCGGTTTGGCTGACGCACGCGGTTGCGCGTCAGCAAACAAAATCCGGACGCAAGAAAGTTGAGGCGGGGTGCGCAAGGCGTGCCGCCGGGTTGCGGTGGCGGGTTCGGGCCTTGCGCCGGGGTATGGCGGGTGCAGCGCCTGCAGAGGAATTGTGCTTTTGACGGGCGCTGGCCAGAAAGCACAAGAGGCGAAAGGCGCGCCATAAGCGCAGCAGGCGGGCTGTGCGGCGCTGGGGCCGGGCCCGCCTTATGACGATGAAGCGGTCAGCTGACGTCTTGCAGGGCGGACGAGGCGGCGGTGAAGTTGCGCTGCACTTCTTGCAGCACCAAAAACTCTTGCTTGATGGTTTTGGCCAGGCTTTGCAGTTCGAGCACTTCAGCTTCAAGCACGGGCAGTTGCGACGCCTGCATTTCGGGCTTGATGGCGGGGCGCGCGTTCAGCGCTTCGAGCGTGGCGGAAACGTCGGCCAGGCTGCGCTTGAGCGTTGCGTTTTCGCCTTCGACTTGCGCTAGTTGCTCAGACGCACGTTTGAGCGACTGGTTGCTGTCGGCGTCGTTGGTTTTCAAGCGCTGCAGGGTCAGCTGACTGGCTTTTTCTTGCGTCTGCAGGGCCAGCAACTCGGCTTCGAGCTTGGCGACCTGGGCGGCCCGCTCGGTCAGCTGGCCTTGCTCTTTGCGCGCCTGCGCCAGTGCTTCACGCGATTGCGCTGCTTGCGCTGTCAGGGCTTCGCTGGCGGTGGTGGCGGCCTGGCGGGCGTCAGTGAGAGCCCGGATGTGTTCTTTGGCCTTGACCAGTTCGGCCTCGGTTTTGGAATTTCCCTGGGTGGCTGCGCCAGCGATGCGACCCCGCATGACCAGCCAGCAAGCCAGCACGCCTACGACGAGACTGGCCGCGCCGGTCAACACGGTAAGAGTTTGGGAATCCATAGTAAATGCCTTGGGTTTTTGAATGTCGAAAAATCAGGTACATATTATTTGTCAGAAACCGTTACGCGGTTCATGGCTTGTCGCATCGTATCAACAGGCAATGCGATGAAATCGCAAATTTAGGCGTCATGGCGACGTTTGGCGTTAGCGCAAGGGCTTGTTGACGAAGCTGATCGCCAGGCCTTGGTGCGTGACGGTGATGCTTTCGGGTTGCAGCCCCATGGCGTCGGGCAGGGCCAGGTCTTGCGGGCGCAGCTGGTGCAGCACCACGTTTTGCAGCGTTTGCTCGGCCAGTGCGGGGCCGTAGGCATTGAGCAGCTCGGCCGGGCCGGGCGGCAGGTCGGGAAAGCGCAGGGCGCTGACGCGCAACTGCTGGGCGCGGATGGTCTGGTCGCTGGCTTCGTAGCGCAGCCCGAAGTCGACCTCGAACGTGCCGTTGTAGCTGCGCCCCAGAACCGGGCCGGCGGCCTGCACGGCCATGTCGGTGGCCAGGCGGTTGATGTCGGGCAGCAGGCGCAGACGCGGTGCTTGCACATTCAAATCGAGCAGCCCGCCGACCGGGTAACGCAGCGGAAAACGCTTGGCCACGGCTTGCTGCAACTGGTCGGCAGACACGGTGTAGCCGGGCGATTTGCCGGCGTTGGCCAGGGCTGAACCGGCGCTGCCCAAAGACAGCCAGAGCGGCATCGTCAACAACAGTCTGCGTTTCATTTTTTCCTTTCAGGGCTTTCAGGGAACCCTGGATTGTGCGCCCTGGGGTTTGGCCGTGCTGGCGCGGTGCCGGCGGGCTGCCGTGTGCTGTTTTTAAGCAAATAGTGCCTGTTGCGCAGGCTGCACATGCGCTGGCAGCTATGCTTTAAGGAGCGCTTGAGTGTACCCATGCCAGCACATCTAGTAACCCGCAGACATACTTGCGCCACATGCCGACACAGCGGCGATACCTGCGTGTTGTCCACTATATTTCCCGGCTGCTCTATGGGCGGGTTTCAGGAGTCATGATGAAAACGCTATTTCTTGTTTTGAGCGCTGCGGGTTTGACGGGCTGCGCGGTCTACCCGGAACCCGCGTATGGGCCTTATGGCTATGGTGGTTACGGCAATGTCGCGCCCGCGCCCGTGGTGGTGGCACCGCCACCGGTCTACATCTACGGCAGCGGCGTGTACCGCTCGGGCGGTTATCCGAACGCCTACCCGCGCCGCTACGCGCCGCCGCCCGTGGTGGTGGTGCCGCAGGGGCCACGGCCCGGTATGCACGGGCCGCGTCCGTGGCATGGCGCGCGCGACCGCGACCGCGACGGCATTCCAGACCGCTTTGACCGCGACCGGGACGGCGATGGCGTTCGCAACCGCATTGACCGCCGGCCCGGCAACCCGAACCGCCAGTAAAAAAAGCCGGGGCAAGCCCTGCGCGCGGGTAGCGCTGTCGGGTATCGTCTGGGCCGGCCTTGCCCATTCAATTTTTCCCGGAGCATCTTTTGTCAGACGCCATTCATTTTTACGAACCCCGCGACGGCCACCGCCTGCCGCACGACCCGTTCAACGCCATAGTCGGACCACGCCCCATTGGCTGGATTTCATCGCGCAGCGCTGGCGGATCTTTGAACCTGGCGCCCTACAGCTTTTTCAACGCATTCAACTACACGCCCCCCATCGTCGGTTTTGCCAGCAACGGCTACAAGGATACGTTGCGCAACATTGAGGAAACGCGTGAATTCGTCTGGAACCTGGCGACGCGCCCGCTGGCGGAAGCCATGAACCAGACCTGTGCCGCTGTGCCGCCCGAAGTCAACGAGTTTGAACTGGCCGGCTTGACGCCTGCGGCATCGCGGTTGGTTGCCGTGCCCCACGTGCTGGAAAGTCCCGTGGCGTTTGAATGCCGCTGCACGCAGATTTTGCAGCTTCAGGCCGTCGATGGCACCAAGGTGCAGACCTGGATGATCTTGGGGGAGGTCGTGGCGGTGCACATTGCGAAAAGTCTGCTGAAAGACGGCGTTTACGACACCGCCGCCGCCGGCCACATCCTGCGCGCCGGTGGGCCAGCTGACTATTTCACGGTCGGCCCCGAGCAGCTGTTTCGCATGCGTCGCCCGGCTTGAAGAGCTGCGCGGCTGCAGCTTTGCGTGGTTTGACGCTGGCGCTGCCGCAAGCGTAGCGTCAAGGCAGAATTCAACGGCGCGGTTGCGGCGCGTCACGGCTTTTCGAGCGGCGGCGGCCCCGGCAACACGGTAAACGCCAGCGCCCCGGCCACCAGCAGCGCGGCAATGCTCGCCATCACCGCCGTGAACGGCTCCATGCCGTGGGCCGACGCCATTGACGCGACGATGCCGGTCAGCCACTGCATCAGCGCCACGCCCAAAAACATCGCCATCGTAAAAACTGCCATTGCGCGCCCGGTGATGGCCGCCGGGTAGGCGCTGCGCACGTCGGCGTACTGCAGCACCATGTAGCCCGACAGCAGGCCGATGGCCATCGGCGCGAGCACATCAATGCGCGTGTCGTGCGCCAGCGCAAACACCGTAAACAGGCTGGCCAGCAGCAGCGTAAAGCCGACAATCCAGCGCCGCCGGTGCGCTGGGCCGGGGTCAAAACGGCCAAACAATGGCGGGCTGATCAGCGACGCCAGCGACATCACCAGCGCCACGTTGCCGCTTTGTACCAGCGAAAAGCCGTGTCGCTCAATCAACAGCGGCCCCAGCCACAAACCCCGCAGCGAAATAAACGATGCATAGCCCACCGCCGCCAGCAGCACGATGCCGAGCGTATGCGGCAGCAAAAACAGCGCGCCAAATTTGCCGATGGCCTGGCGCAGCGTTTCTTTTGGCTGGGCCAGCCGGGTCTGCGCCAGCGCTGCGGGCGGCGGCGGTTCATGCACCAGCGCGTAAATCAGGCCCCAGGCCAGCGCGCCCGCCGCCCCCAGCACCCAAAACCCCATGCGCCACGAAGTCGCTTCAATCAGCCAGGCCAGCGGTGTGCCGGTCAGCAGCATGCCAATGCCGCCCAGACTCAGCGTCAGCCCAGAAATGGCGGCAAAACGGTGGCTGGGCAAATGCCGCGCAATGAACACGGTACACACCAGAAACGCCGGCGCGCAGCCAATGCCGATCAGCACCTGCCCAAGCACCAGCGCGCCATAGCTGGTCGCCAGCGCCGACAGCGCCGAGCCGGCAATCGCAATCGGAAACGCCGTCAGCACCGTGCGCCGGATGCCGTGCAAATCAATGCCGATGCCCATGAACAATTGCATCGCCCCAAAGGCAAAGTGAAAAGCGCCGGCAAACAGCCCCAGCGCCTGCGCGCTCAAGTGAAAGTCAGCCTGCAGCGGTGCGGCCATGAGCGTGGCAACAGTGCGATACGCCTGGCTGAGCGCAAAAGCGGTGGTCAGTGCAAACAGCATGACAAACACCGGCCGCAGAGACGGCGCGGCAAGCGGGGCGGGCGGTGGCTCGGTAGGTTGCATGGCGGTCTTGAGGGTACACCGGCGCGCATCGTGGCGCTGCTGCGTTTGGCCGCCAGCGCCAAAGGGTTGGTGCTGGGGCTGCGCGCATGGCTTCAAACCATCATCCAGTGCCTGATTTCAGCTAAAACAGCCGCTGGCGCATGCTGCACGGGCGCATGCAGCTATTAAAAAAGGAGTGGTTGCCCATTGTTTCAAGAGGCAACCAAGACAAAAACCAGATGATTTGCGTGCAGAGTTCGCCACTGTCTGCCATGCACGCAAGCCCGCTTCAGCCAAGCCTTGGGCGCTCAGCCCGGCTTGCCATCCGCCCGGATGCGCGTCAGCACCGGCCAGTAAGCGACTGCATACAGCGCAAAGGCGGCAGACCACAGGGCGGCTGACCAGAGCACCGCATGAATCAGTTGCGACGGCATGAACAGCGGCACAAACACGCGGATCAAGGCAGAAGCCAGCACCAGCAAATAACAAACCGTATCTGTGCGGCTGGCCTTGAGCTTTCGGCCCGTGTGGCCTAGGGCCGTGCGCGTGATCATGCCGATGATCAGCCCGCCGATGGCACCCACCGTCAGCGCATGAACCGCTGCCGAGGACGAAACCAGCCCCATCTCGGCCAGCCCGCGCAGCAGCAAATGCACCGGAATCCAGACATACGCCACATGCAGCACCCAGACCAGCGGCGTGCGCAGGGTTTTCCACGGCTGCCAAAGCACCCAGCGCGCCAGATGCGCGGCGGCGCACAAGCCGACCAGCGCCACCAGCGCTGCGCCATGCAGTTGCAGCACGTCAGCCAGCAGCACCGCCAGGGTCGAGCCCAGCGCGGCTTTTTCCAGCCACGGGCGCTTGCTGGCGTTGGCACCGGCAATGGCATTGGTGAACATCGGCACCACGCGCCCGGCCATCACCGCCATGATGAACAACACGACGTCCAGCGCGACCTGGATGCCAAGCCAGCCGGGCAACTGCGTCACGCCCAATTGCGCCAGATGCACACCCAGCACGGCCAGCGCCATCATCAGCAGCAGCGCAACAAAAAAATAGTTGCGTTTGTTGCGCGCCGCAATGAAGGGAATCGCCAGCCCGATGGCCGCCGCCAGCGGAAAAGCCACATTGACGATGGCCGCCGCCCAGCCAAACGGCGTCAGCACCAGCACCCGCCCGGCCACCCAGAGCGCAGCCAGCGCCATCAGCGGCACGCCGGTCGGCGTGGGCTGGCCCGACCAGCTGCGCCCCGCCGTGAACAAAAAGCCCACGATGACGGCCAGCGCGAAGCCGAACAGCATTTCATGCGCATGCCACATCGGCCCCGCCAGGTAAGGCGTGCCCAGCCAGCCCGAAAACTGCAGCGCCCACAAGCCAATGGACAGCGCCGCGAACATGCTGGCGAGCAGGTAAAACGGCCTGAACCCGAGTTGCCAGAGGGCAAAATCGGGCGGCGGCGCAGCCGGTGCGGCGGACGGATTTTTGAGGGAAATTACGGGGGACATCAGGGCTTCTTTCTGGCGGGCGTGGCGCGCCATGCGCAGCAGCGCGTCATGTTGAGCGCGACTTTTTCGGATCAGCCCGTCGCTTCAGCGTGTTGAAAAGGAGCTGGCGCAGGCGCTGGGGCCGAGTGTAGGGGCAAGAAAATTGGCGTGGCCTGGGTGCGATGCGCGCTGCAAGGCCGTCAACTTTTCAAGCGCCGCCGCATCCCCCGCAGCAGCCGCCGCTTTCGTGGGCCGACACCACGCGCGTGATGGCGGCGCGCCAGAGCGTCGGGCCTTTTTCAAAGAAATCCCAGGAAAACTTGCCCGGCAGATCGCACATGAATCTAGCGTGCAGGGCCTTCAGGTCGTGGCTATCGACCAGTTCCATGATGTCGCCGTCGTTCAGCTGGCTGAAGGTGGAAAACACCTGCAGCATCCAGTCTTGCGGTGCCATCGTGCGGGCGTCAAGTGTCAGGGGAAGGGCGGTCGTGGTCATGAAAATACTCCGGTCAATAACACCAGAAAGAAAGGATCTGGCGGGTGGATGAATAAAAGATGTATTTTTTATGTATCTATTATAAACCGCGAATAATTTCTGTTGCAATGCCTGCATTCACCCCGACGCATGGGGCGTATTGCGGGGTAAAGCAAGCGCTGGCTACAGCGGCACGGCGGTGGTGGATTTGACCCGGTCCAGCACGAAGCTGGTCTTGCAGTCCTGCACGCTCGGGTGCTTGAGCAGCGTGTCCATGATGAAGGTGCTGTAGTGGGCCATGTCGCGCACCAGCAGGCGCAGCAAATAGTCCATCTCGCCGGTCAGCGCGGCGCATTCGACCACCTCGGGCCAGCTTTGCACGCTGGCGCGGAACAGATCCATCGGGTTGCGCTTGTGGCTTTCGGTGTTTTTCTCTAACCGCACGTTGATATAGGCCGTCAGCCCCAGCCCCACGCTTTCGGGCTTTACCAGCGCCACATAACGGTCAATCACGCCCGACTCTTCGAGCCGCTTGACCCGGCGCAGCACGGTGCTGGGCGACAGGCTGACCTGCTCGGCCAACTGGTCGTAAGTGGCCCGGCCATCGGCCTGGAGCGTGCGCAGGAGTTGCCGGTCAATCTTGTCCAGAGGATGCATGGCGTCAAATTCGCAGTTATATTGCAAAAAATCGCACTATAGCGCCAGATGTTGCATGAATCCTGCGCGCTGACTGCGGGATGATTCATCCGTTCAGCGCACGTTGCCGCCAGCGCGCACGCATTTGCCAAATCTACAAGGAGCCAGTCATGACCGACCTGTTTGACAACCCGATGGGCCTGATGGGCTTTGAATTCGTCGAGTTCGCTTCGCCCGTGCCCGGCCTGCTGGAGCCGGTGTTCGAGCGCATGGGCTTTACGCTGGTCGCCCGCCACCGATCCAAAGACGTGCTGCTGTACCGCCAGGGCGCCATCAATTTCATCGTCAACCGCGAACCCAAAAGCGTCGCCGGCTACTTTGCCGCCGAGCATGGCCCCAGCGCCTGCGGCATGGCGTTTCGGGTGAAGGATTCGCACCTGGCCTACCAGCGTGCGCTCGAACTCGGCGCGCAGCCGATTGAAATCAAGACCGGCCCGATGGAGCTGAACCTGCCCGCCATCAAGGGCATCGGCGGCGCGCCACTGTACCTGATTGACCGCTTTGAAGAAGGCAAGTCCATTTACGACATTGATTTCGTGTTTCTCGACGGCGTGGACCGCCACCCGGTGGGCCACGGTTTGAAGCTCATCGACCACCTGACGCACAACGTGTACCGGGGCCGCATGGCGTTTTGGGGTGGTTTTTATGAAAAGCTGTTCAATTTCCGCGAGATTCGCTACTTCGACATTCAGGGCGAATACACCGGCCTGACTTCGCGCGCCATGACCGCGCCCGACGGCAAGATACGCATTCCGCTGAACGAAGAATCAAAGCAGGGCGGCGGCCAGATCGAGGAATTTTTGCTCAAGTTCAACGGCGAAGGCATCCAGCACATTGCGCTGATTTGCGACGACCTGCTGGCCACGGTAGACCAACTCGCGCTGGCCGGCGTGCCGCTGATGACCGCGCCCAGCGACAGCTATTACGAGATGATCGAAGGCCGCTTGCCCGGCCACGGCCAGCCGGTCGCTGAGCTGCAAACGCGCGGCTTGCTGCTCGATGGCTCCACGGAAAACGGCACGCCGCGCCTGCTGCTGCAGATTTTTTCGCAGCCGCAGCTCGGGCCGGTGTTCTTCGAGTTCATCCAGCGCAAGGGCGATGAAGGCTTTGGCGAAGGCAATTTCAAAGCCCTGTTCGAGTCGCTGGAGCGTGACCAGATCGAGCGCGGCGCGCTGACCGTGGCGGCCTGAACCGAAAGCGGTTGATACGGTTCTTGCATTTTCTAACCGGCCTTTGAGGAACTCACCATGCAGCCTTCTTCAACCGTTACCGCCAAGCACGGTCTGGCCGCCGGCCCGACCAGCGCGCCCGCCCGCGCCGACTGGACTATTGACCAGGGCTGGGACGCCTACAGCCCTGAAGAACACGCCACCTGGCGCACGCTGTTCGAGCGCCAGACGCGGTTGCTGCCGGGGCGCGCCTGCGACGAATTTGTGCAGGGCATGCGCGACCTACCGATGGGGCCGGACGAGATTCCCGACTTTCGCCGCCTGTCCGACATCCTGATGCAGCGCACCGGCTGGCAGGTGGTGGCCGTGCCCGGCCTGGTGCCCGACGAGGTGTTTTTCGAGCATCTGGCGAACCGGCGCTTTCCGGCTGGCCACTTCATCCGCAAGCCCCACGAGCTGGACTACATCGAAGAGCCCGATGTGTTCCACGACGTGTTCGGCCATGTCCCGATGCTGATGAACCCGGCGATTGCCGACTACATCCAGGCCTATGGCGTGGGCGGGCTGCGGGCGCAACAACTGGGCGTGCTGGACAAGCTGGCGCGGGTGTACTGGTACACCGTCGAGTTCGGCCTGGTGCAGCAAAAAGACGGCCTGCGCATCTACGGCGCGGGCATTGCGTCGTCGGCTTCCGAAAGCGTGTTTGCACTGGACGATGCGTCGCCCAACCGCCTGCGCTTTGACTTGGCGCGCGTCATGCGCACGAACTACCGGATTGACGATTTTCAGGAAAGCTATTTCGTGATTGACAGCCTGGACGCGTTGCTGAATCTGGCGCAGATTGACTTCCATCCGCTGTACGCACGCGTGCAGGGCCAGCCCGATATCGCGCCCGGTACGCTGCTGGCCGGTGACACGGTCATCAGTCACGGCACGGGCCGCTATCACCACGAAAAACGCCAAGGAGTTTCCGCATGAACTTTGAAAACAAAACCGTGCTCGTGACCGGCGCCGCCGGCAACCTGGGCCAGGCGGTGGCGGCTGCCTTTGCCGCGCAGGGCGCACGCCTGGTGCTGCTCGGGCGCTCGGTCGATTCGCTGCAGGCGGCGTTTGGCGAAGCGGGCGACCAGCGGCTGTACGTGGCGGCCGATCTGCTGGACGGCCCGCAAGTGGCGGCAGCGCTGAAGGCGGCGGTGCAGCGCTTTGGCCGCATCGACGTGCTGTGCAATTTGGCCGGCGGCTTTCGCATGGGCGACGCGGTGCATGAAACCGCCGACAGCACCTGGGACTTTTTGATGGACATCAACGCCCGCACGCTGCTGAACATGGCCAAAACCGTGGTGCCGCACCTGCTGGCGCATGGCGGCGGAAAAATCGTCAATGTCGGCGCTTTCGGCGCGCAGCGCGGCGCGGCAAAAATGGGCGCTTACTGCGCCGCCAAAAGCAGCGTCATCCGCCTGACCGAAGCCATGGCGGCCGAACTGCGCGAAAAAAATATCAACGTCAACTGCGTGCTGCCAACCGTCATCGACACGCCAGAAAACCGCGCCGCCATGCCGGAAGCCGACCCGTCGCGCTGGGTAGCGCCGGCCGACCTGGCGAATGTGGTGGTGTTTCTGGCGTCAGACGCGGCCAAAGCAGTGCATGGCGCGGCTTTGCCGGTGACGGGCTTGAGTTGACGGGCGCTGGCCGGGTCAAAAGCACCGATTTTCAGCGTTTTATGAAGAAAACCAGCGCTTGCGCACTATGGACGGGCGCAAGCAGCTATAAAAAACGTAGCGATTAGCGGCCTGGACGTTCCCGCCGTTGCCGCGTCAAGTGGCTGTCAATGTCTCAATGGTGATGGCCGTGCTCGCCATGCACATGCTGGTGTGCGATTTCTTCTTCGGACGCCAGGCGCACGTCGGTGACTTTCAGCGTAAAGCGCAGCGCCTTGCCCGCCAGCGGATGGTTGGCGTCCAGGATCACCGTGTCGCCCTTGATCTTGACGACGTTGAACACTTGCTTGCGGCCATCGCTGCCTTGCCCTTCGAGCTGTCCGCCGACCTTCACGCCGGGCGGAAACTGGCTGCGCGGAATGGTGCGCATCAGTTCTTCATCGCGCAGGCCAAAGGCGTCTTCGGCGGCCAGCGCCAGCGTGGTCTGGTAGCCCGGCTCCTGACCTTCTAGCGCTTCCTCGATCTTGGCCAGCGTGTTGCCGTAGCCACCGTGCAGGTAAACCATCGGGTCTTTGTTTTCTTCAATCAGCTTGCCCTGGGCATCAGCAAGTTTGAAGCGCAGGGTGACGGCGGTGTTTTTTTCAATTTTCATGGAGTGGGCTTTCAGGAATGCAGGCAATCAAGCTGCCCGTTTCGGGAGGACGATCTTAGCAACGCCGGTTGCCAAACCCGCGTGACGGTGCAAACCATCGCGCGTCCAGCCGGCAAGATGCGCCCGCTGTCAGTACGATCATGGCCAGCCTCCGGCCTTTTCCCCTTACTTTTTTACTGCCATGACTTCTTCCGATACGCCCATGATTGAAACCCTCGAACTGCTCTCAGACGCCGCCCAGCCCAAGCCTTTATTCGTGCTGCTGCACGACGCGGGTGGCGCGGCGCTGGACATGCTGGCGCTGGGCACGGTGCTGGGCGACGCGTTTGCACAAGCCGCCGTGGTGATTCCCGAAGGCTTGGTCGGCCCGGCCAGCGAAGCCGGCGACACCGCCGCGCTGGCCAAAAGGGTGGAAAAGCTGGTTACTTTTTTGTGGGAACAGCAGCAGCGCTTCGGCGCTTTGCAGTCGGACACGGCGCTGGTCGGTTTTGGTGCCGGGGCCACGCTGGCGCTGGCGTTGAGCAACGCGCATGACGGGTTGGTGGGCCGGGTGCTGGCGTTTGGCGGCGGCTATGCGGTGTTGCCGGCTGCTGCGCCAGAGTTGATTACGCTGCATTTGCTGCATGGGCAGCTTGATACGGTCATGCCAGCGGAACGGATTCGCCAGGATTATGCGCATTTGATGGAATTGGGCGCAGACGCGACGCTGGATGTGGCCAGCGGCTTGGGGCATGAATTGCATCCGGCGCTGATGGATCAGGCGGTGACACGGCTGCAGACTTGCGTGCCGTTGCGGTTCTGGAAGGCGCTTTAAGGCGCTCAGCCCTGAAAATAAGCCTTAAAAGTGTCTCTGGCGCATGAAGAGCGGGCGCTAACAGCTATAAAAAAAGTAGCAAAAACCAGTGGCATTAGTCAGACCTGCAGTCGCCTGGACATGCCTGGCGACAGCCACAGGCGCTCGTCAGCCTCGACGATGAGGGTGTCCACGCCTTGCAGAGGCTCAAGCAGGCGGCGACCTGCAGAAGCGCCTGCCACCATGATGGCTGCGCCCAGTCCGTTGATGTCCTCAAGTTTGCGCGACACCAGGGTCACGCCATGCGGGCCGCGTGTCGGTTGGCCGGTCTTGGGATTCAGGATGTGGTGGTAGCGCTGGCCATTTCGCAGAAAACTGCGCTCATAGTCGCCCGAAGCGGCCACAAAGCCTTCGCTCAACGCCACGACACCCAGAATCCGCTCGGGCGCACGCGGATCGCGCAGGCCGACGCGCCAGTCATGCCCTTGCAGCTGCCCGTTGACCAGCACATCGCCGCCGCCATTGAGCATGGCGTTGTGAATGCCGTGGCGTTTGAGCACCGCCATGCCGGCCTGCAATATGGGGAGTTTGGCAATGCCGCCCAGATCGACGCGCATGCCGCGTCGGCGCAAATAGGCGGTGCCGGATTTTTCGTCGAGAACCAGGTCGCGGTAGTTCACCAGCGGCAATTCGCGTGCGATTTCGGCAGCGTCCGGAATCACAGCCTGGGCCGGATCGAAGTTCCAGCCGTTGAAGGCTCCGACCGTGATGTCAAAAGCACCCTGGCTGCGCTCGGACATGTGCCTGGCCATTTTCAGGGCCTGCATTGTCTCGGGTGCCACCACGACGGGTTGCAGCCCTGAGGCCAGGTGGAGTGCACTGACCTGGCTGTCGATGCGGTAGCGGCTCATCATGTCGCTCAGTCGTGCCATTTCGACGAACGCCGCTGCCATAGCCTGGTCTGACACGTCAGCGCGCTCGCCCTGCACGGTCATGTCCACGCGCGTACCCATCAGGGTACGCGAGGCTTGGCGCACGCGCGGGTCGGCCAGTGCCGGCTTGAGGAACAGCGCGGTGGCCAGCAGAGGCAAGCTGGCAAGCAGGCGTCTGCGCCCCAGGTTCAGGCGTGGCTTGAGCGTCATGGCAAGAGCTCCTTAACTCGACCGGCCGACCATGTAGTCCACTGCCGCCTTGACCTGGTCATCAGACAGCGTGGTGCTGCCGCCGCGCGCCGGCATGACGCCCTTGGCGCCGGTGTAGCCTTCAAGCGCATGCTTGTAAAGCGTGTCCTTGCCCTGGGCAATGCGGGGGCCCCAGTCCGCCTTGTCGCCCGGCTTGGGCGCGCCTGCCGCGCCGGAGGCATGGCACAGGGCGCAGGTGTTGTTGAACGTGCTCTTGCCGACTTCGTTCTCGGCGACGGGCACGGGTTCTGCTGGTGCAGGGGCGGCTGCCACCACAGCTGGGGGCGCAGATGCCGCCGGAGTCGCTGGGTTCTTATCGCCGCAGGCGGTCAGGAAAAGGGCCAGCGCCGCGATGGCCAGGACGTTGAGTGGTTTGTGCATGAAAGTCTCCGTTGGAAAGTGACTAAATTTTAGACAACAAGGAAGAGATACACCATGCTTTGAAGGCCGTTGCTGCGTTAAAAATCACATTTCAAATGTATCTTTGATCTATATCAATATCTTTCAAACGTCTTGAATCGAACATAGGCGCTGTGATTGCACAAACGCCGGCCGCAGGGCAGCTGGTATGTATTTATTCAGGAACTTCATCATGAGCCAAAAGCCAGACATTTCGTCCAACCAACCCGGCATGATTGGTCGCCGCAGGTTCATCAACACCGCTGCGCTGGCCGGACTGACGGTGGGCGTTGCCGCCTGCAACGACAAGCCCGCCACCAGCGCCGCACCCACAGCGGCGGCCTCGGCGCCTGCCGCAGCGCACGCCGCGTCGGACTTGAGCAAATACGAGGTGCCGCCTGGTCAGCTCGACGAGTACTACTCTTTTTCTTCAGGCGGCCACTCGGGCGAGTGCCGGATCTATGGCTTGCCGTCAGGTCGGCTGTTCAAGCGCATTCCGGTTTTCAACATGGACTGCCTGGTCGGCTGGGGCATCACCAACGAATCGAAAAAGATTCTGGGTACCAAGCCTGATGGCAGCCTCAAGTACCACACCGGTGACACGCACCACATACACCCGTCGTACAAGGATGGCACCTACGACGGCAAGTACATGTTCGTGAACGACAAAATTCATGGTCGCCTGGCGCGCATCCGCATGGATACGATGGAAACCGACAAAATCACCGAGATTCCGCTGGTGCAGGGTTTCCACGGCACTTTCCCTGACAAGCGCGACCCGGTGGACCCGGCCATCAACCACACGACGCGTGTGTTCTGCGGTAGTGAATTCGCCATCCCCTTGGTCAACGATGGCAAGAACATGGATGACACCAAGAACTACCGCTCCATCTTCAGCTGCGTGGACGCCGAAACCATGGACGTGCGCTGGCAGGTGCTGATCGACGGCAACTGCGATCTGGTTGCGAGTTCTTATGACGGCAAGCTGGCCTGCACGAATCAGTACAACACCGAAAAGGGCGTGCACTACGAGGACATGATGTCCGCCGAGCGCGATGGCTGCCTCTTCTTCAACATCGCCCGCATCGAAGAAGCCGTCAAGGCCGGAAAATCCAAGACCTACGGCGACTCCAAAGTGCCGGTGGTCGATGGCACCAAAGAAGGCAACCCAGACCCCAAGACCGCGCTGGTCTGCTACGTGCCGGTATCCAAAAACCCGCACGGCGTCAACGCCAGCCCGGACGGCAAATACTACGCCTGCTCCGGCAAGCTCTCGCCCACGGCCACGCTGATCGAGCACGCGCTGGTGCTCAAGTGGTTCGATGGCGAACTCAAGGAAGCCCGCGATGCCGTGGTGGCAGAGCCCGAAATCGGTCTGGGCCCGCTGCATACCGGCTTTGACGGACGCGGCAACGCCTACACCACGCTGTTTCTGGACAGCCAGATCGTCAAGTGGAACGTGGAAGCCGCCATCAAGTCCTTCAAGGGCGACAAGACGGCGAAGGTCGTCGTGGACCGCCTTGATGTGCAGTACCAGCCCGGTCACGGTTTTACCTCCATGGGTGAAACCAAGGACGCTGACGGCAAGTACTTCCTGTCGGACAACAAGTTCTCCAAAGACCGCTTCCTGCCTGTCGATCAGCTGCACCCCGAGACGGCGCAGCTGATCGACATCAGCGGCGACAAGATGAAGCTGGTGGCCGACCATGCGGTGTATTCCGAGCCGCACGACTCCATCATCATCCCGCGCAACATGATCCGCACGCGCCAGGTGTACGACATCAACGAGTTCCCGAACGCCGTCAAGGACGCCAAGGACTGCCGTGTGGAGCGCAAGGGCAAGAAGGTCACGGTGTACCTCACTTCCCAGGCACCCACGTTCGGCCTGCGCGAATGGACTGTCAAGCGCGGCGACGAGGTGACCATCATCCTGACCAACCTGGACAAGGTGGAAGACCTGACGCACGGTCTGGCGATTCCGAAATACGACATCAACTTCATCGTCAATCCGCAGGAGACCAAGTCGGTCACTTTCATTGCCGACAAGCCGGGCGTGTACTGGGCTTACTGCACCAATTTCTGCCACGCGCTGCACCTTGAAATGCGCTCGCGCATGTTGGTCGAGGCCTGAAAAGCCCCGTCCGGGGCAGCGCAGCCACCGTGATTCGCTGCCCCTTTTTGTCGTCTGGATACCCGATGCTTTTGACTCCATCCCGCTTTCTGGCGACCCTGTGGATTGCGCTCATTGTTGCGCTGACAGCCATTTCCCCAAGCGTCCAAGCTGCGGGGTCAGGCACCTACGAAGCCGAACTTCCGGCCAACCTGGCGACGGCCAAAGACATGTGTGCCTTGCTGCCATGCAAGGACGTGTTTCCGGGCGCCACCCATTTTTCAGAACGCAAGGGCCAGCCGCCCTACGTTGAAGCCTACGACAAGGCCGGTGAAGGCCGCCAGTTGCTGGGCTACGTGATGCTCTCGACCGACATCACCGACACACCTGCCTACTCGGGCAAGCCCGTGGTCACGCTGATCGGCATGGACAAGACGGGGCATTTTGTCGGCGTCAAGGTGCTCAAGCATTCCGAACCCATCTTGTTGCTGGGCATTCCCGAATCCGCACTGCTCAAATTCAACGATCAATACCTCGGCAAGTCGGTCACTGACAAGATCGAGATCGGCCAGTCGCGGCCCGACGAAGGCATCATCGGACTGGACGCCATCTCTGGCGCCACCGTCACCGTCATCGCACAAAACCAGGTCATGATGACTTCGGGCACCAGCGTGGCCCGCCAGGTCGGCATTCTGGCGCCCACGGTGCGCGAGCCCGCGCGCTACAAGGTGACGGGCAATGCGCTCACCTGGGACGAGCTGGTGGGGCGCGGCGCTGTGCAGCACCTGTTGGTAATGCCCGAGCAGCTCGGCCAGGAGCGCAGCGCAGACCCTTTCATCGAGTTGTGGTTTGGTAACCTCAGCCAGCCCGACATTGGCAAAAGTGTGCTCGGCGCCACCGGCTGGGCTAGTCTCAAGCAGCAACTCAAGGACGGCGAGCACGCCATTTTTGTGATCCGCACACGCGGGCGCGAATCGTTCAAGGGATCGGGCTTTGTGCGCGGCGGACTGTACGACCGGGTGCAGGTCAAGCAGGGCGCTGATTCGTTCACCTTTCGCGATCTGGATTACTTGAACCTGTATGGGGTGCAAGCTGCGGGTGCGCCCCGCTTCAACGAATCGGCCATCTTCATCATCCGCTCCAAGGCGTTTTCGGACGCCTACCCGTGGAAGCTGAGCCTGCTGGGCAACGGCATTGACCGCACCACTGGTGCCAAAAGTTTCACCAGCTTTGATACGCCCTATTGGCTGCCCGCCTCCATGCTCGAAGGCGGCCGCCCCAAGGTGATCGAGCCCGACGCGCCCTGGGTGCGCATCTGGAAATCGCGCGCGGTCGAAATCGTGCTGTTTGTCATTTTGCTGGTCACTGTCGCGGTGGTCTATGCCTTTCGTGAAACGCTCACACGCCGGTCTACGCACAAGAACAAGTGGCCGGTCAACGCCTTCAAGTACACGGCCTGGACGCTGTCCATCGTGTTTGTGGGTTTTGGCGCCATGGCGCAGCCGTCCATCACGCAGGTGTTGACCTGGTTTCATGCGCTGCTGTTTCAGTGGACCTGGGCGCTGTTTCTGTCGGATCCGTTCATCTTCCTGTTCTGGGTCTTCATCATCATCACCGTGTTTTTGTTCGGGCGCGGGCTGTTCTGCGGCTGGATGTGCCCGTTCGGCTCGCTGTCAGAAGCCATCTTCAAGGTGGCGCGCAAGGTGGGCTTCAAGCGCTTTCAGGGGCAGGTGCCGCAGCGCTGGCACGACCGGTTGAAATGGCTCAAGTACATCGTCTTTTTTGGCCTCATCGCGGTGTCGATGTTCTCGATGGGCCTGGCCGAGAAGCTATCCGAGGTCGAACCCTTCAAGACCACCTTTCTGGTCGGCATCTTTAACCGCCCCTGGCCTTACGGTCTGTTTGTGGCCGCCATCCTGGGCCTGTCGATCTTCATCGAACGGCCTTACTGCAAATATATTTGCCCCCTGGGTGCGTCGCTGGCCATGCCGAGCACTTTCCGCTGGTTCGGCCTCAAGCGCAAGCAGGACTGCAACAGCTGCAAGGCCTGCGCCGTGGGCTGCGGCGCACAGGCGATTGACGCCGATGGCCGCATCGACCACCGCGAATGCCTGCATTGCCTGGACTGCATGATTTTGTACACCGACACCAAGGGCTGCCCGCCGCTGGCCAAGGAACGCAAGCGGCGAGAAAAGGATGGTCTGGAAATGACGCCGATCGGCAAGAACGGCTATTTCATCCCGATTTACCCCGCCACCAGCTTCACGGATCAAATCAGCGCCAAGGCCGTGAATGGCCCCGACCCGCGCATGCCCACGCCGCCTGTGTTGCCTGCGCACAAAAACGGCGCGCACGGCCTGCAGTGGCTGTGGCTTGAAGTGCGCGACCATCTGTGGCCCTGGAGCGCCGATGGCTGGCGCTCGCAGCGCGCCTTGCAGATTGCCGGCATCTCGCTGGCCATCGCGGCCAGCGTGGCCTGGGTGATGACCGCCATGGGCAGCTTGTCTTCTGGCGCCATCATCGGCTGGTGGTTTGGCTGGAGCGTGTACGAGGTGTTGATTCGCCTGTCGGGCAAGCGCTACGTCAAGGACGGCGTGTGGTGGCGTGACCACTACCGTGTGGCCGGCGTGATGGACATGGTGAGCTATGTGGGCTTCAAGAACCTGATGATTGGCGCGGCGCTGTTCCTGGTGTTCAAGTCGCTCGGCTGGCTGGTGTTATGAAGTCTGCCTTGCTGCGTCTGACCTGTGCCGCGCTGCTGGCCCTGGCGGGTCTGCCCATGCTGCATGCCGCCACGGTGGCGGTGCGGCCAGGGCAAGACCTGCAGGCCGCCATTGCTGCTGCTGCGCCAGGCGATGTGATCGAGGTGCAGCGCGGCCACTACCGCGCCAATCTCCGGATCGACAAGCCGCTGACGCTGCGCGGCATCGACCGCCCGACCATCAGTGGCGGCAACCAGGGCGACACCATCCGCGTCACCGCAACCGATGTCACGATCGAAGGCCTGATCGTTCGCGACTCGGGCAGCAGCCTGCAAGACCAGAACGCCGGCATCTATCTCTTTCCCGGCTCCGACCGTGCCGTGGTGCAGCGCTGCGACCTGACCTACAACCTGTTCGGACTGTGGGTCGAAAAAGTGAACGACGTGCGCATTGAGGGCAATACCATTACCGGCAAGCGTGACTACGACTCGGCGCGGCGCGGCAACGGCATCCAGCTCTACAACACGCAGCGCGCACAGATTATCAACAACAACATCAGCTTCGTGCGCGACGCGCTGTATGTCGACGTGACCCACCATGCGGTGTTCCGGGGCAACAACCTGCACCACAGCCGCTACGGCACGCACTACATGACGTCCTACTACAACCTGTGGGAAAACAACGATACCTACTACAACCGGGGCGGTCTGGCGCTGATGGAAGTGCGCGAGCAGACCGTGCGCGGCAACCGCGCCTGGGGCAACGCCGACCACGGCATCATGCTGCGCTCGGTGCAGGATTCGGTGGTCGAAGACAACGTGGTCGCCGGCAACCGGCGCGGCTTTTTCATCTACGACGTCGAATACGTCACCCTGCGGCGCAACCTGGTGGTCGACAACTTCGTCGGCGCGCACCTCTCGGCGGGCGTGAAGAACAACATCGTCGAGCAGAACGATTTCATTGCCAACCGCCAGCAGATTCGCTACGTGGGCACCAAGGACGAAGCCTGGGGCGGCAAGGTGGGCAACCACTGGAGCAACTACGTCGGCTGGGACCGCGACGGCAACGGCATTGGCGACGTGCCTTACACGGCCAACGACATGGTCGACCGCCTGAGCTGGCGCTACCCGAGCATGAAGTTGCTGCTGGCCAGCCCGGCAGTGCAAGCGCTGCGCCTGGTTGGCCAACAGTTTCCCGTACTGCGCGTTCCCTCAGTGGTCGACGCGAACCCGCGCATGCATCCTGAACATCCCAACTGGAGTCCCTGGCGTGGCAAGTACTTCCCCGGTTGACGCACAAGCGGCGGTTTCGCTGCGCGGCGTGACCAAATATTACGGCGCGGTGCACGCGGTGGATGGCGTCGACCTTGACATCGCGCGTGGCGAGATTTTTGGCCTCATCGGCCACAACGGCGCGGGCAAGAGCACGCTGTTCAAGATGATGCTCGGGCTGGAGGCCGCCACTGCGGGCGACATCGTGCTGGGTGGCGCGCCGGTGCGCGGTCGGGGCTTTCGGGCCGCACGCCGGCACATCGGTTACCTGCCGGAAAACGTCGTGCTCTACGACAACCTGAGCGGGCTGGAAACCCTGAACTTCTTTGCCCGCCTCAAGCACGCGCCGCTGGCGCAGTGCCCCGGGCTGCTCGAACGCGTGGGCCTGGCGCACGCCGGCAAGCGTGCGGTGCGCGAGTATTCCAAGGGCATGCGCCAGCGCCTCGGGTTTGCGCAGGCGCTGCTGGGCACGCCGCAGGTGCTGTTCCTCGACGAACCCACCAACGGCCTCGATCCGCAAGCCATCCGCGACTTCTACGCCACGCTGCGCACGCTGCAGACCAGCGGCGTCACCGTCGTGATCACTTCGCACATCCTGGCCGAGTTGCAGGAGCGCGTAGACCGGCTTGCCATCATGGCCAATGGCCGCATCCAGGCGCTGGGCAGCGTACAGGCGCTGCGCGATCAGGCGCAGATACCGCTGGTGTTTGAGTTGGCACTCGATGCTGCGTGTGTGAATGCGGTGGCGCAGGCGCTGCACGCGGCGACGGGCAGCACCGCCGAACCCCTGCCGGGCGGCCTGCGTCTGGCCTGTCCGCGCGAGCACAAGATGACGGTGTTGGCCGCGCTGGCCCCCTTTGGCAACCAGGTGCGCGACCTGGCGTTGCGCGAACCCTCGCTTGAAGACCTGTTCTTCGGCTTTTCCGACTGAGACCGCCATGGAACTGACGCAAATTTTTACCCTGGCCGCCAAGGAGTTCCGCGACCGCATCCGCAACCGCTGGGTGCTGGCGGTGGCGCTGGTGTTCACGGTGTTCTCGCTGGTGATCGCCTATTTTGGCGGCGCGCAGCAGGGCGCCGTTGGCTTTCGCTCCATTGAGGTGACCATTGCCAGCCTGGTCAGCCTGGTGATCTACCTGATCCCGCTGATCGCCTTGCTGCTGGGTTTTGACGCCATCGTGGGCGAGCGCGAGCGCGGCTCGCTCGACCTGCTGCTGTCGCTGCCCATTACACGGCTGGAGCTGCTGCTGGGCAAATACCTCGGGCTTGCGGCAGCGCTCACACTCTCAACACTGGCAGGCTTCGGCCTGGTCGCCGTGCTGCTGTACCAGCAGCTGAGCTGGGCCGGGCTGTACCACTACTTTGGCTTCATGGTCAGCTCGGTACTGCTGGGCCTGGCGTTCCTGAGCCTGGCTGTGCTGCTGTCGGTGCTGGCGCGCGAGCGCACGCGGGCTTCCGGCATGGCGATTGCGCTGTGGTTCTTCTTTGTGCTGGTGTTTGACCTGCTGCTGCTGGGCGTGCTGGTCGCCACAGGCGGGCGCTTTGGCGGCGACGTTTTTGCCTGGCTGCTGCTGCTCAATCCGGCGGATGTGTTTCGTATCCTGAATGTGTTTTCGCTCGACGACGTGCGTACGCTGTATGGCCTTTCGACCATCGTCCCGGTCTCGATGGGCAGCCAGGCGCTGCTGGGCAGCGTCATGCTGGCATGGATTGTTTTGCCGCTTCTGGTGGCGCGTTGGAGATTCAAATGACCCGTGGAAAATTTTCAGACTGGTCTGTGCGCTCATTGGCGCAGACATTCGCGCTCAGCGCCATTTTGGGCCTGGGATTGTCAGCCTGCGACAAAGCGCCCCAGGCCACAGCCCTGGCGCCGGTCGAGATCGACCGCTCGACCAGTTGCGAGCTTGACGGCATGCTGCTGGCCGATTACCCCGGTCCCAAGGCGCAGGTGCATTACGCCGGGCAGGCGCAGCCGAGCTTTTTTTGCGACACGGTGGAGCTGTTCAGTACGTTGCTGGCCGGCGAGCAGGTGCGCCACGCCAGCGCCATTTATGTGCAGGACATGGGCCAGACCGAGTGGGAACACCCCAGCGGTCACTGGATTGACGCCAAGACCGCCGTCTATGTACTGGGCAGCAAGCGCCACGGCTCCATGGGGCCGACGATTGCCAGCTTTGCCCAGCAAACCGACGCCAACAAATTTGCTGTCGAATACGGCGGCAAAGTAATGCGCTTTGCCGATATCAAGCCCGACATGGTCGACCTGAGCGGTGGGGCTTCGCACGACACGCGGATGTAAGCACGCCATGAGGCTGTTGTCCCGACACAGGCCCGTGAAGGCGCTTGGGGCACTGGTGCTGACCGCCATACTCCTGGGCGCCCTGCTGGCCGCGTGGAACGTGCCTGTCCTGCACAACGCGCTGGCAGGCACATCAACCCGGCATGGCAGCTGATGTCTGTGTGGTGGCATCTCCCACGCCTTACGATCCTGCGTCGGGGCTGTCGCTCGCCGCGCCACGCGTAGTGCCTGCCGATGCGCGCTGTCCGGTCTGCGGCATGTACCCGGCGCGTTCGCGGGACTGGGCTGCGCAGGTTATTTTCGGCAATGGCGATGCCCAGTTTTTTGACTCGCCCCCGAGTTTGTTCGTGTACTTGCACAATGTGGCGCGCTACAACCAAGGCCATCACGCGGACGATATCGTCGCCAGCTATGTAAGCGATGCCGACAATGGCCATTGGGTGCCTGCCCGCAGCGCCACTTATGTAAACGGCTCTTCGGCCCGGGGCCCGATGCGCACCGGGAACCTGCCGGCATTTGCCGAAGTCACTGCGGCGCAGCGGTTTGTGCGTGTGCATGGCGGAGAATTGCTCAGCGCCTCAGACGTCACCCCTGAGCTGTTGCAGGGCCTCCGGGCTACAGCAGCGGTGCACGCACACTAGCGCAGAGTCGCCCTGACCGGCAAACGACAGGTTTAGCATCAAACAGGCCGCTTGCGCAAGCTGCGTAATCACAAGAAGCTATTAATTCAGTAGCAAAAATACTGGATTTCTTGCACGCTGTGGTTGCCAATCCAACGGGTTGCGCTCTAAAGCCCTCAGCTGCAGGCCTGGACCGCCTTGTCCAACAGGTAAGGCTTGAGCGCGTCAAGTTTGGCGCGTATTGACGCATCGGCCGCAGGCAGCCTGAGCCACAGGCTGGGCAATTCGGGCCGTTCCAGAATCACTTTGGCGCTGCGCAGACCGCGTTGCTCCATTTGCGCCAGGACGTTTTCAGCATCGGCTTTGGATGCAAAGCTCCCCAGCGACAAACCGGGATTCAGCAGCGGGCTGATGGGCGGCTCGAAGGTGAGGCCCAGCTGCTCCAGTTTGACGCGCTTGCGGTTCATGGCGTCTTTGCTGATGTACTTGCCCATGTAGATAATCCAGCGCGCCGAATCGCCGCTGCTCTCGAACGACCAGCTGTTCGCCGGCAGGCCGTTGTGCAGCCGCAGCCGCAAGGCACGCGCCTGGTGCTCGGTAAACATCCCCACCTGCAGGCACTGCGTCGCGCCGGGCGGCAGCGGCGCTGGCGGTGTGAGGGGCGTTCCAGCGGTCGCTACCCTTGGCGTTTTGCCCGCCGGAGCGGGCTGTGAAGGCGGGGCCTGTGGGCTGTCCGTGGCCAGCTGCATGGCTTCGGGCCGGATCTGCTGCGCCAGCCGTTCGGGCTCAGCCACCCGTTCCCGCACGAAACCATAGGCCCCCAGCCAGCCGTGTCCCAACGCAAAATACGCCCCATTGGCCAGCAGCAGGACGAGCACCAGTATTTTCAGCACGGGTGCGCGCCTTTCGCGCCATCGGCTTGCACCGGCCGAACGCTGACTTCAGAACTCGTGACTTCGCGCATGCCATCTGCCGTATGCACCAGCAGCGCGCCGCTTTCGGTCACGCCGTGCGCCGTGCCCTGCGTGCCGTCCGACAAGCGCACGCCACGGCCGCAGAGCACGTCGCGCAGTGCAAAACGGGCCTGAAAAGGCGCAAAACCGAACTGCTCGAACGCCTGCACCGTCTGCACCAGCGCCGGCACGATGCGCAGCAAGGCATGCGCTGCGTCCAGGTCGGGGTCGAGTTCCTGCAGGCCGCCGGGGGCGACTGCCGCCGCCAGCGCAGGGTCAGCCGGTGGCAGGGGCACGGGCCGGATATTGATGCCCACGCCGATGACGACCTGACGCACGCCGTCGCCCAGGGCGGTTTCCACCAGAATGCCGGCCAGCTTGCGCTCGCCTTGAGGGGTCGACAGCCACAAATCGTTCGGCCATTTCAAACCGATCCGGGGCGGGGCGGCAGGGCGAGTTTGGCCGGCGGTGGGCGGCTCCAGGCTTTCGGCCACGCTGATGCCCACGGCCAGCGACAGGCCGGACCAGTCAGCCGGCTGCAGCGGCAGGCTGAGCGAAAACATCAAGCTGTCGCCGCGCCGGCTTTGCCAACTGCGGCCCAGTCGGCCACGTCCGGCGCTTTGCTGTTCGGCCACCAGCAGCGTGGGTTCGGGCTGGGGCGGCTGGCTGGGGCGGCCTTTGAAGCGGCGCATCAGCTCGCTGTTGGTCGAATCGATCTCGGGCAGCACTTCCACCGTAAAGCCGGGCAGGGTGGGCGCCACGGCTTCCCAGAGGGCCTCGGCAGGCCAGCGGATGGGGGATGTCAGAGGAGCGTTCACGAGGGGCTTCGGCGAAAAGTGTTTAAAGGCGTTTTGATGGAATGAATGAAATGGCCAAGGCAATGAAGGCGTGCCAGGCAGGCTCAGCCTTTCTTGGCGACTGCCCTTTTGGCCGGTTTCTTTTTTTCCTTGGGTGCCAGCAGTGTGCCCCGGCAGTCGGGCGCGCCGCACCAGCAAGGGTAATCGGCCAGCAGCTTTTTCGTGTATTTGGCGTCAATCACCAGGCCGTAGTCATAAAACAGCTCGTCGCCCGCCGCGATGTTGCGCAGCGCTTTGATGAACACGCGTTCGCCGATTTCGTCGGCTTCGCAGTTGGGCTGGCAGCTGTGGTTGATCCAGCGCGACGAGTTGCCGCCCACGTTGGCATCAATCACGTGGGTTTCGTTGATGTGAAAGTAAAACGTGTGGTTGGGTTGCGCCGGGTCGTGCGGGTGGCGACGCAGTGCCTCGGGCCAGCTGATGACTTCGCCCACGTATTCAATCAGCGTTTCGCCTTCCGCCAGATCTTGCAATGCAAACACGCCCTTGCCATGCACGCCAGAGCGGCGCGTCTGAATCCGGCGGCTGTCGCTGCGCGTCGCGGGCGGTGAAGAAGGCGAGAGGGAAGCCCGGTTTTTTGGCACGGCAGATTTTTTGGTATGGTTAATTCATGTGTGTGCGTGCGCCCCGGCGCGCGTACATGCGCGAGACAGCGGTATTGTAATGACGCCCCTTGGCTGAACCTGACAGCCGCTTTCTGGCCCACACACTCGACAAAAGCCGCGTTGGCGCAAAGCGGGGAAATTTTTCCCCGAAGATGAAAAATAGTAGAAACGTATTTATGAAAACACTGGTAATTGCCGAAAAACCTTCGGTCGCGCAAGACATCGTTCGGGCGCTGACGCCCACGGCAGGCAAGTTCGACAAGCACGACGAGTATTTTGAAAGCGACGACTGGGTCATCACCTCAGCCGTCGGCCACCTGGTCGAAATCCAGGCGCCTGAAGAGTTCGACGTGAAGCGCGGCAAGTGGAGTTTTGCCAACCTGCCGGTGATTCCGCCGTACTTTGACCTCAAGCCGATGGACAAGACCAAGACGCGGCTCAACGCCATCGTCAAGCTGACCAAGCGCAAAGACGTGGTCGCGCTGGTCAATGCCTGCGACGCGGGCCGTGAGGGCGAGCTGATCTTCCGGCTGATCCAGCAATACGCCAAGAGCAAACACCCGGTGAGGCGGCTGTGGCTGCAGTCGATGACGCCGGCCGCCATTCGTGACGGTTTTGCCGCGCTGCGCAGTGACGCGCAGATGCTGCCGCTGGCCGACGCGGCGCGTTGCCGCTCCGAGGCCGACTGGCTGGTCGGGATTAACGGCACGCGTGCCATGACGGCCTTCAATTCACGCGACGGCGGTTTCTTTTTGACCACGGTAGGCCGGGTGCAAACGCCGACGCTGTCGGTGGTGGTCGAGCGCGAGGAAAAAATCCGCAAGTTCGTTTCTAGAGACTACTGGGAAATTCATGCCACGTTTGGCGCTGAAGCCGGCGAGTACCCCGGCAAGTGGTTTGACCCGAAATGGAAGCGCGCCACCGCCAACGCCGCCACCGGCGAAGGCGCAGAGCCGGACGCCGAACTGAAAGCCGACCGGCTCTGGACCGAGCGCGAAGCCAAAGCCATTGCCGACGCCGTGCGCGGCCAGACCGCCACCGTGACCGAGGAATCGCGGCCCACCACGCAAGGGCCGGGATTGCTGTTTGATTTGACCTCCCTGCAGCGCGAAGCCAACGGCAAGTTCGGCTTTTCAGCCAAGACCACGCTGCAAATCGCCCAGAGCCTGTACGAGCGCCACAAGGCGCTGACCTATCCGCGTACCGACTCGCGCGCGCTGCCCGAAGACTATGTGCCGGTGGTCAAACAGACCTTCGAGATGCTGGCGAACAGCGACATGCGCCACTTGGCACCGCACGCCGCCACGGCGCTGCAGGGCAACTATGTCAAGCCGACCAAGCGCATTTTTGACAATGCCAAGGTCAGCGACCACTTTGCCATCATCCCGACGCTGCAAGCGCCCAGCGGCTTGTCAGAAGCCGAGCAAAAGCTCTATGACCTGGTGGTGCGCCGCTTCATGGCGGTGTTTTTCCCGAATGCCGAATACCTCGTCACGACGCGTATTTCGCTGTCAGTCGGCCACAGCTTCAAGACCGAAGGCAAGGTGCTGGTCAAGCCGGGCTGGCTGGCGATTTACGGCAAGGAAGCCGCCGGTGAAGTGGCGGACGCCAAAGAAGGCGACAAGGGCCAAAATCTGGTGCCGGTCAACCCCGGCGAACGTGTCGGCCTTGAAGCGGTCGATGTCAAGGGCCTGAAAACCCGACCACCGGCTAGATACAGCGAAGCGACGCTGCTGGGCGCAATGGAAGGCGCGGGCAAGACGATTGACGACGAAGAGCTGCGCGCGGCCATGCAGGAAAAAGGCCTCGGCACGCCCGCGACCCGCGCTGCAACGATTGAAGGCCTGATCGCCGAAAAGTACATGCTGCGTGAAGGCCGCGAGCTGATTCCGACGGCCAAGGCGTTCCAGCTGATGACGCTGCTGCGCGGCCTGGATGTGCAGGAGTTGTCCAAAGCCGCGCTGACCGGCGAGTGGGAATACAAGCTGGCGCAGATGGAGCAGGGCAAGCTCAGCCGGGAAACCTTCATGGCAGAGATTGCCGCCATGACGAAAAACCTGGTCGAAAAAGCCAAGGGCTACAGCCGCGACAGCGTTCCCGGCGACTACGCCACGCTGCAGGCGCGCTGCCCGAACTGCGGCGGCGTGATGAAGGAAAACTACCGCCGCTACGCCTGCGTCGGCAACACCGACAGCTTTGAGGGCTGCGGCTTCAGCTTCGGCAAAACCCCGGCCGGCCGCACCTTTGAAACCGCTGAAGTCGAAAAATTCCTGACCGACCACAAAATCGGCCCACTTGAAGGTTTTCGCTCCAAAGCAGGCTGGCCTTTCACCGCCGAAATGGTCTTGAAGTTCGACGAGGAAACGAAAAACTACAAGCTCGAATTCGATTTTGGCGACGACAAGAACGCAGATAGCGGCGAGATCGTAGAGTTTGGCAATCAGGCGTCTTTGGGCGCTTGCCCGAAATGTGCCAGTGCCGTGTACGAGCTGGGCAAAAATTACGTCTGTGAAAAGTCGGTGCCCACGCTGGCGCAGCCCACGCCGAGTTGCGATTTCAAGACCGGCCAGGTCATCCTGCAGCAGCCCATCGAGCGCGAACAGATGGTCAAACTCTTGAGCACCGGAAAGACCGATTTGCTCGACAAGTTCGTCTCGATGCGCACGCGCCGTGCCTTCAAGGCGCATCTGGCGTGGGACAAGGAAGCCGGCAAGGTGAATTTTGAATTCGCGCCGTCCAAATTTCCGCCCAAGCCGGGCGCAGCGGCAAGAGCAGACCGGCCCGTAAAAACGCCGTTCGGCAAGACGGTGGCCGCCAAATCAGCCCCCAAGGGCGCAGCGCCAGCGGCGAAAAAAGTCGCCGTCAAAAAGGTCGCGGCCAAGAAAGTCGCCGTCAAGACCGACAAACCGAAGGTCGCCCGCAGGACGACGCCGGGCGCGGGGCTCAAACCCAGCGACGCACTGGCCGCCGTGATTGGCACCGAGCAAGTCGCGCGTCCGCAGGTCATCAAGAAGCTGTGGGACTACATCAAGGCCGAGAACCTGCAAGACCCGGCCAACAAGCGCGCCATCAACGCTGACGCCAAGCTGCTGCCGGTGTTCGGCAAGCCGCAAGTGACGATGTTCGAGCTGGCCGGCATTGTGGGCAAGCATTTGAGCTGAGGCCGGCGGCAGGCTATTGCGCGGTTGCTATTTTTTTAATAGCTGCCAGCGCACGTCCTGCTTGCGCAACAGGCCTGTTTGATGCTTATTTTGTCGCCAGCGGCTTGCTTTCGCTCTTCAAACCGCCGTAAATGCCCGGCACACGCGCGGCGCTGCCGCAACTGGCGCGGCGCTGCCGCAACTGGCGCGGCGGTGTCGGCGACCCTTTGCGTGAGGCGCGCGCAGGCGGCGGATTCAGGGTTGCGGCGGAAGCGCGGGTTCGTGCAGGGCTTTGGCGACTTTGGCCGCAGTGACCGCGCCCAGGAAGTCTTTCAGCACCGCGCCGTCATCAATCGTGTCGGAGCCGGGCTTGTGAAACTCGGGGTGCCACTGCAGCGCGGCGATGTAACTTTTGGAGCGGTCTTTGCGGCGTATCGCTTCCACGATGCCGTCGGTCACGCTGTAGGCTTCGGCTTCAAACTCGGGCGACAAGTCTTTGATGGCCTGGTGGTGAATGCTGTTGACGCGAACCCGCTCCACGCCCGGGTACAGGCTTGACAGCCGGGTGCCGGGCACGATATCGACGCTGTGAAAGTTCAGGTCGTAGGTGTCGGCGTCGCGGTGAACGAAGGAGTCGGGCACCTGGGTGTTGATGTCCTGGTAAAGCGTTCCGCCATAGGCCACATTGAGCAACTGAAGCCCCCGGCAGACGCCGAACACCGGCTTGCCAACGGCTACAAAAGCGGCCACCAGCGCCTTGTCGTAGTCGTCGCGCACATGGTCGCCCGACCATCTTTCTTCCAGCGGGACTTCGCCATAGCTGCCCGGCCAGACATCGGCGCCGCCGTGCAGCACCAGTCCGTCCAGCCACTGGGCGTAATGCGCATAGGTCACGTCGCCGCGCTGGGTGCTGCCGGTGGGGCACGGCACCATCACCACCATCGCACCCGAGGACATGAGCCAGTGCGCAATCGATTGCTCGACATATTGCAGGGTCTTGCCGGAAAACATGGAGCGTGTCGGGTCGGCGTGCGAGAAGCAGGCGGAAAGACCAATTTTCAAACGGCTGGAGGAGGGCATGATTTTTGGAGGAGTAAGAGGATGAAGACAGACCAGGATGGTTGACAGAAGTTTCAAAAAACCGAATCTGCTATGGGGCTATTCAAACATCACGCCTGAGTTTTCTGCTGCCCAAGCCTAGCTCATGCCGACAAAACGCAAGGTGACGCGGGTGCCTGGCGAGTTTGAGTGGCCCGGCAGGCTGGCGTCTTCTACCGTGATGGAGGCACCGTGCTGCTGCGCTATTTCCTGCACGATGGCCAAGCCCAGGCCGGAGCCATCGACATTGGTGCCTAACGCACGGTAAAACGGCTGGAAAACCAGCTCGCGTTCCGACTCCGGAATGCCCGGCCCCGAATCCTCGACGATCAGCACCAGCACGCCGCTGAACCTGTCGACCATCAGCCGCAGCGTGACATGGCCTTGCGCGGGCGTGTAGTTGATGGCGTTGTCGAGCAGGTTGCGAACCAGCTCCTTGAGCAGCGTCGGGTTGCCTTCGAGAAAGGTCGTTTGGCTGCCAGCCACCGGGCCGTCATAGCCGAGGTCGATGTTCTTGTCGAGCGCGCGCGGCACCGAGTCGCCGATGACTTCAGACACCAGGCTGACCATGTCTACATGCTGTTTGGCCAGCGCGCGGCCCGTGGTTTCGGCGCGCGCCAGCGCCAGCAACTGGTTGACGGTGTGGGTGGCGCGGATGCTGGACTGGCCAATGTGCTTGAGCGATTTTTTAAGATCGTCGGCGTTGGTTTCGCGCTGCGCCAGGTCGGCCTGCATGCGCAGCCCGGCCAGCGGCGTCTTGAGCTGGTGGGCGGCATCGGCCAGAAAGCGCTTCTGGGTCGACAGCGAGACCTTGAGCCGGCTCAGCAAGTCGTTGACAGAATCGACCAGCGGCACCACTTCTTCGGGCACGCCGGTTTCATCAAGCGGGCTCATGTCGTCGGGTTTTCGGGCGCGAATGCGTTTTTCGAGTTGCGCCAGCGGCTTGATGCCGCGCACCAGCGCCAGCCACACCAGCAGCACTGCCAGCGGCAGCGTGACGAACTGCGGCACCATCGTGCCCTTGACGATCTCGGTCGCCAGCGTCTTGCGTTTTTCCAGCGTTTCCGCCACCTGCACCAGCACCGGAGCGGAGGCCGGCGTGGCGCCTTTGATGTCCACCTTGATCCAGGTGTAGGCGACGCGAACTTCCTCGCCCAGAATGAAGTCCTGGCGCAGCCGGACTTCTTCGTTCTCGGGTTTTTCCTCGTCAGGCGGCGCGGGCATGTCACGCTCACCGCTCAAAAATTCGCCGTGCGTGCCCATGACCTGGTAATAGATCAGGTCGGTGTCATCAGCACGCAAAATTTCGCGCGCGGGCGCCGTCAGGTTGAACTGAACCTGGTTGCTCTTGACCACCAACAGCTTGGCCAGCGCCTGCACGTTGTATTCAAGCGCCCGGTCAAAGGGTTTGCCGGCAATGTTTTGCGCCACCAGCCAGGTCAGCACCAGGCTAATGGGCCACAGCAGCAGCAGCGGCGTCAGCATCCAGTCGAGGATTTCACCAAACAGGCTGCGCCGCTCGCGCTGAAAAATCCTCAAAACGGCCCCCTCGGGGGGCAGCGAACCACACGCAGTGGGGAGCGTGGGGGCATCAGCTTGGGATCTTTTCTAGGAAGTAGCCAAGCCCGCGCACGGTGGCGATGCGGATCGGGCCTTTTTCGATCTTTTTGCGCAGCCGGTGGATGTACACCTCGATGGCGTTGTTGCTGACTTCCTCGCCCCATTCGCACAGGCGTTCGACCAGCTGGTCTTTGCTGACCAGTCGGCCTGCGCGCTGCAGCAGCACTTCGAGCAGCCCCAGCTCGCGCGCCGACAGCTCCAGCATCTGGCCATCAATCGTGGCGACGCGGCCTGCCTGGTCGTAGATCAGCGGGCCGTGCTTGATGGTGCTGCTGGCGCCGCCCATGCCGCGCCGCACCAGCGCGCGCACCCGCGCCTCCAACTCCTGCAACGAAAACGGTTTGGCCATGTAATCGTCAGCGCCGTAGTCCAGCCCCTTGACGCGCTCTTCCACGCTGTCGGCGGCGGTCAGAATCAGCACCGGCAATGTGGAGCCGCGTGCGCGCAGACGCTTGAGCACTTCCAGCCCGTGCATTTTCGGCAGGCCCAGGTCCAGGATCAGCAGATCGAACTCAGTGTTGGTGAGCAGTGCGGCGTCGGCTTCGGTGCCGCTGGCTACATGGTCGGCCGCTGCGCCGGAGGCACGCAGGGTGCGCAACAGGCCGTCGGCCAGAACCTGGTCGTCTTCGGCAATCAAGATACGCATGGTTTGTCTCTCCTGGAATTGCGACCGCATCGAGACGTGCGGAATGCATGTTGTCTAGCATTCAAATTCTAGGCGCTTACGTTCCCGGCAAGTCAGGGAAATACACGGGTCGGCGCAGATCGCTGGCCGGGGCGCAGGGGCGGCTCAATGCAGCGCATAGGCTTCCAGCCCCAGCGCCACCACGGTGGCTACATCGTCGCCCACCGCCTGCCGGAACTCCGCTTCGGCCTGTGCCACGGCGCACCGGAAAGCCTCCAGCCACAGCAGGCCGGATTCGGTGAACACCACGCGCCGGGCGCGCTTGTCGTGGGGGTCGGCTTCGCGCAGAACCAGGCCCCAGGCTTCGCACTGGTTGACCAGGTCGCCCATTGCCTGCTTGCTCATGCCGGCGCTGGCGGCCAGCTCGGTCAGGCGCGAACCGCCCACTGCCAAATGCCGCGTGATGTGGATGTGCGCCGCCCCGACCTGATCGCGCGCGGCCAGGTTCGACAGCGCCAGCGGCACCTCGACCGTGCGGGCCATCAGCACCAGCACGCGTTCGTCAAACCGGCGCAGGGCGTGGCCCATCAGGCGGCCCAGATGGGTGAGCCGCCAGGTGGTGTCGTAGGCGGCATGGGCGCTTGAAACAGGGTTTTGTTGCATGCAGGCGATGCTACTTTATTTTGCTGTTTATGGTCAGGCAAACTGACTAAAAATAGGGTTTACTTTGATCTATAACGCCCATAAAGTACTGTCCATGCACCCAGTACCGGCTTCAAAGGCCGGGCTGAAGTTCCGGTGAAAAGTACGTGCAAAAACTTTTTACCCCGTTGATTTTTAAGGAAATTTGTCATGGACGCACCGAACAAGACCGCCCCCGGCCTGAACACCGAAAAAGCCAAGGCGCTGGCCGCCGCGCTGGCCCAGATTGAAAAGCAATTTGGCAAAGGCACCATCATGAAGCTGGGCGCCGGCGAAGTGATTGAAGACATCCAGGTGGTGTCCACCGGCTCGCTGGGCCTGGACATTGCGCTCGGCGTTGGCGGCTTGCCGCGCGGCCGGGTGGTTGAAATTTACGGCCCTGAGTCGTCGGGCAAGACCACGCTGACGCTGCAAGTGATTGCCGAGATGCAGAAAATCGGCGGCACCTGTGCCTTTGTCGATGCCGAGCATGCGCTGGACATCCAGTACGCGCAAAAGCTCGGCGTCAATCTGCAGGAACTGCTGATCTCGCAACCCGACACCGGCGAGCAGGCGCTTGAAATCGTCGATTCGCTGACCCGCTCCGGTGCAGTTGACCTGATCGTCATCGACTCGGTGGCGGCGCTCACGCCCAAGGCCGAGCTGGAAGGCGAAATGGGCGACTCGCTGCCCGGCCTGCAGGCGCGACTGATGAGCCAGGCGCTGCGCAAGCTGACCGCCACCATCAAGAAGGCCAACTGCATGGTGATTTTCATCAACCAGATCCGCATGAAAATCGGCGTGATGTTTGGCAGCCCCGAAACCACCACCGGCGGCAATGCGCTGAAGTTCTACGCTTCGGTGCGGCTGGACATTCGCCGCATCGGCTCGATCAAGAAGGGCGACGAGGTCATCGGCAACGAAACCCGCGTCAAGGTGGTGAAAAACAAGGTGGCTTCGCCGTTCAAGATGGCCGAGTTCGATATTTTGTATGGCGAGGGCATCAGCCGGCTGGGTGAAGTGCTTGACCTGGGCGTGGCCAACCATGTGGTTGAAAAAGCCGGTGCCTGGTACGCCTACAACGGCGAAAAAATCGGTCAGGGCCGCGACAACTCGCGTGAATTTCTGCGTGAAAACCCGACGCTGGCCATCGAGATCGAAAACAAGGTGCGCGAAGCGCTGGGCATTCCGCTGATTCAGCCCGCGCAAGGCAGCGCCGAGCCTGAAAAGGCTGCCAAGCCCGAGAAAGCCGAAAAGGCAGAAAAGCCTGCGAAGGTGGCTGCCGACAAAGCGCCGTTGGCGCCTTTGCCACCGGCCGCGCCGATCGAGTCTTGAGCCGTATTTTTATGCCAAATCAGGCTTTTGCGCAGTCTGAACGGTCGCAAGCAGCTATTGAAAGCATAGCTGCTCTGCGCGGCGCACTACCGGCCTGCGCGGGAGCCGCCCCATGAGCCAAGCCAAACCCGCCGCCCGTGCGGGCTTTGGCCTGTCGCTCAAGGGCCGCGCCCTGCGTTACCTGGCCGGCCGCGAGCATTCGCGCGCCGAGCTGGAACGCAAGCTGAAAGACCACGAGGAAACGCCCGGCCAGCTGGCGCAGGTGCTTGATGACCTTCAAGCGAAAGATTTCATCAGCGAGGCGCGGGTTGTTGAATCGGTGATCAACCGCCGCGCCAGCCGCTTTGGCGCGGCGCGTATCAAGTACGAGCTGCTGAACAAAGGGTTGGGCGCCGAAGCGGTGGCCGCAGCTGTGGCGCAGCTCAAGGAGGGCGAGCCGGAGCGGGTGCAGCAGGTCTGGCAGCGCAAGTTTGGCGTGCCTGCCCTTGACGCTGCCGGCCAGGCCCGCCAGATGCGGTTTTTGCTGACACGCGGATTCTCGGCCGATGCAGTGCGCCGCGTGCTTCGCAACGCGGCCAGCGCTGCCGGGGAAGACGGCGCGGAGTCACCCATTGATTGAGCAGCAGTCCTGGCAGCGCTGGCTGAAACAGCCTGCTGACATCACCAGTCTCGACAAGCCGACAACTTGACAAGCCTCTTTCTGACAATTCAGTCTGGCGCTTCAGGGCACATTGGAGTGCCGGGAAGACGCAGCAGTGATTAATAAAAACACTGTGCCGACCGGCGCTGTATCCAGCAAAGTCTGGCTGCAGCTTACTAATAACAGTCCAGCCTAAGGAGCTACCCATGAGCGATAGCAATCCCCGCAACGAAGACATCATCACCGGCGCACCCGGCTCTCACCCCCTCGGCACAGGTGTCGGCGCATCTGGCGGCGCTGTGACGGGCGCTGCTATTGGCACCATGGTCGCAGGCCCGGTGGGTACTGTGATTGGCGGTGCCATTGGTGCCATTGCCGGAGGCTTGGCTGGCAAGAGTGTTGCTGAAAACGCAAATCCTACCGAAGGCGGCGCGCCTGAAGAGCATGCCGTCGGCACCACCGTGGGTGCTTCGGGCGGCGCCCTTGCAGGCGCTTCGGTGGGTGCCATTGGCGGCCCTATCGGCATGGCCGCTGGCGCAGCCATTGGCGCGGCAGCTGGCGGCATGGCGGGTCGCGGTGCCGCTGAAGTGGTCAACCCTGACCCAACCGACCGACTGACCGATCACAACCTGGCCTCTGGCGTTGGAGCTGGCGGCGGCGCACTGGCCGGTGCTGCTGCAGGTGCTGTTGCCGGGCCGGTTGGAATGGTCGCCGGTGCCGCAATTGGTGCCGTTGCGGGTCACAAGGCTGGCGAGGGCGTGGGCGAAGTTGCCAATCCAAAGAGGGGCGATGACCTGCAGGAGCACCACCTTGCTTCAGGTGCAGGCACTGGCGGCGGCGCACTGGCAGGTGCGGCTGTAGGCTCAATTGCAGGGCCGGTAGGTGCCATCGTAGGTGCGGCAGTGGGTGCCGGTGCAGGTCACATGGCCGGCAAGGGCACAGGAGAAGCCGTTAATTCCAAGCGCCACGATGAAGTGGGCGATCACAACCTGGGCACCGGCGTGGGTGCCGGAACCGGCGCAGCCACGGATGCCATGGTGGGCGCTGTCGGCGGCCCGGTCGGCATGGCCGTAGGCGCTGCTGTAGGCGGCCTGGCTGGTGCTGCTGCTGGCAAAGGCGTTGCCAGCGCCGTCAATCCGGTTGCTGAAGATGATTACTGGCGTACGGCTTACAGCACGCGCCCCGGCTACGTGCAAGGCTACGGCTACGACGAAGATTATTCGCCCGCTTACCGCCTGGGCTACGAAAGCCGCGCTCGTCATGCAGGCAAGAGCTACGAAGAGGCTCAAACCATGCTGCAAAGCGACTGGGAACAGCATCGCGGTGCCTCCCGCCTGACGTGGGATCAGGCCAGCCAGGCTACGCGCGATGCATGGCAGCGTGTGTGATTGCACTTGACACCCAAGAAGCAAGCGCAAGACACAACGCCTGACGACAAGCGCTGGCACAGTCCAGCGTAAGCCGGCAGGGGTTTTGTAGTCACCTCAAAGAAGAAACCGCCTCATGGGCGGTTTCTTCGTTTGGGGCATTACTCCTTCAGTGGCTGGATGAAAAAGTGTTCGCTAGCCAGGATTTGCTACTGAATCAATAGCTGCCTGCGCAGGTGGGGTCTGCGCAAGGTGCCTTTTTGACAATGAAAGCTCGTTTGGCTGGCTGCAAAGCCAATGCGCTCGGGCAGACGCGGCTTAAAGCTCCAGCATGAGCTTGAGGTTTTGCACTGCTGCACCCGATGCGCCCTTGCCCAAATTGTCCAGCCGCGCCACCAGCACGGCATGGCGGTAGCTGTCGTTGCCAAACACGCGCAATTCCATTTTGTTGGTGTCCTTGAGCGCCAGCGCATCGAGCTTGCCCGATTCGGGCGCGGCTTCCACGGTGACCCATTCGCTGCCCGCATAGTGGCTGGCCAGCACGTCATGCAGGCACGCAGCGCTTGGCTGGTCGGGCAACAAGTCCAGGTGCAGCGGCAACTGCACCAGCATGCCCTGGATGAAATTGCCCACTGACGGAATGAACACTGGCCGGCGGCGCATGCCGGTGTACTGCATGATTTCGGGCAGGTGCTTGTGTTCCAGGCTCAGCCCGTACAGCTCAAACGCCGGCGCGGTGCCGGCTTCATAGGCCTCGATCATCTGGCGACCGCCGCCTGAATAACCGCTGATGGACGGCAGGCTCAGAGGAAAGTCGGCTGGCATCAGGCCTGCATCAACCAGTGGACGAATCAGCGCAATCGCGCCGGTGGCGTAACAACCGGGGTTGGCCACGCGGTCAGCTGCGATGACGGCTTCGCGCTGGCCGGCCCTCAGTTCGGGAAACCCGAACACCCAGCCCGGCGCCGTGCGGTGCGCGGTCGAAGCGTCGATGATCTTGGGCTTTTTGCCGGGCAGCGAGTCGATCATGGCGACCGATTCGCGCGCCGCGTCGTCGTGCAGGCACAAGATCACTAGGTCAACCTGCGCCATCAGGTCGCGCTTGGCGGCGGGGTCTTTGCGCAACTCGGGCGCAATACTGACCAGCTCAATGTGCGGCATGGCTTGCAGCCGTTCACGAATTTGCAGTCCGGTGGTGCCGGCTTCGCCGTCGATAAAAATTTTTGGCATAAATACTTTCAGCTAAAAACCACTGTTTTGCAGGGTCATTATTTCGGGTTCGGGTTCAGTTTCGCGCGCTTGTGTGTGTAAGAACCACATAAGTTTGGTGCGTCGCAGCATGATACAGTTCTGCCTTGCTGCCTGCAGTAAACGCTAACATGCTGGTTTTGCGCCGATATGGCCTGTTTTTTACTTTCCAACAGCCTTGTCCAGCTTCTGTTGCACCCCTCTTCTTACTGAATCCTGAAGGTTTTTCATGAAAATTCACGAGTACCAAGGCAAGGAAATCTTGCGCAATTTTGGTGTACCAGTGCCGCGCGGCATTCCTGCGTTCACGGTGCAAGAGGCGGTGGAAGCCGCACAAAAGCTCGGCGGCCCGGTGTGGGTGGTCAAGGCGCAAATCCACGCTGGTGGACGCGGCAAGGGCGGCGGCGTGAAAGTCGCCAAGACGATTGAAGACGTCAAGCGCATCGCTGGCGAAATTCTGGGCATGCAACTGGTTACGCACCAGACCGGCCCCGAAGGCCAGAAGGTTCGCCGCCTGTACATCGAAGACGGCGCTGACATCCAGAAGGAATACTACGTTTCCCTGGTGACTGACCGCGCCACGCAAAAAATCGCCTTCATCGCATCGAGCGAAGGCGGCATGGACATCGAGGAAGTGGCGCATTCCACCCCCGAGAAAATCATCACCGAGTTCATCGATCCGCTGACCGGTCTGGACGCCGAGCAAGCCACGAAGATCGCCAACGGCATTGGCCTGCCTGCAGAATGCACCGCCCAGGCCGTGGACATCTTCCAGAAGCTCTACAAGTGCTACATGGACACCGACGCATCGCTGGTCGAGATCAACCCGCTGAACCGCAACAGCAAGAACGAGTTGATGGCGCTGGACGCCAAGTTCAACTTTGACCCGAACGCATTGTTCCGCCACGCGGACATCGTGGCTTATCGCGATCTGGACGAAGAAGACCCGGCTGAAGTCGAAGCCAGCAAATTTGACCTGGCCTATATCAGCCTGGACGGCAACATCGGCTGCCTGGTCAACGGCGCCGGCCTGGCCATGGCGACCATGGACACCATCAAGCTGTTCGGCGGCGAGCCGGCCAACTTTTTGGACGTGGGCGGCGGCGCGACGGCTGAAAAAGTCACCGAAGCCTTCAAGATCATGCTGAAAAACCCTGAAGTCAAGGGCATTCTGGTCAACATCTTCGGCGGCATCATGAAGTGCGACACGATTGCCGACGGCATCATTGCCGCCTGCAAGGCCGTGAACCTGAACGTGCCGCTGGTTGTGCGCATGAAGGGCACCAACGAAGACCTGGGCAAGAAAATGCTGGCCGACTCCGGTTTGCCGATCATTGCCGCAGACACCATGGCCGACGCCGCCACCAAAATCGTCGAAGCTGTATCGAAATAATTTTGCGGGACAGACCGCAGACTGCGCAGCAGGCCAGCACTGTCCCCCACTGAACAGGTAACCCCATGTCGATCTACATCAACAAAAACACCAAAGTCATCACGCAGGGCATTACCGGCAAGACCGGTCAATTCCACACCCGCATGTGCCGCGACTACGCCAATGGCCGCGAAGCCTTTGTGGCGGGCGTGAACCCCAAGCGGGCAGGCGAAGACTTCGAAGGCATCCCGATTTTTGCCAACGTGAGCGAAGCGGCCAATGCCACTGGCGCGACCGTGTCGGTGATCTACGTGCCGCCTGCCGGCGCTGCGGCTGCCATCTGGGAAGCCGTTGAAGCCAACCTCGACCTGGCCATCTGCATCACCGAAGGCATCCCGGTCAAGGACATGCTCGAAGTGCGCAACCGCATGAAGGCCAAGGAAGCCGCTGGCGGCAAGCGCACGCTGCTGCTCGGCCCCAACTGCCCCGGCCTGATCACGCCTGACGAGATCAAGATCGGCATCATGCCCGGCCACATCCACCGCGCCGGCCGCATCGGCGTCGTGAGCCGCTCCGGCACGCTGACCTACGAAGCCGTGGCGCAACTGACCGAAATCGGTCTGGGCCAGTCCACCGCCGTCGGCATTGGCGGCGACCCGATCAATGGCCTGAAGCACATCGACGTGATGCGCGCCTTCAATGAAGACCCGGACACCGACGCCGTCATCATGATTGGCGAAATCGGCGGCCCGGACGAAGCCGAAGCCGCTGAATGGTGCAAGCTCAACATGAAAAAACCCATCGTCGGCTTCATCGCCGGCGTGACGGCTCCGGCCGGCAAGCGCATGGGCCATGCGGGTGCCTTGATTTCTGGCGGCGCCGACACGGCTGATGCCAAGCTGGCCATCATGGAAGCCTGCGGCTTCACCATCACGCGCAATCCGTCAGAAATGGCAAAACTGCTCAAAGCCCTGCTGTAAACGGGCGCGTACAACCGCATGGCGCGCCGAAAACTGGCGCTTACTGCGGTTAGCCACAATAGAAAGACCGGTTGTCATCGTTGACAATCGGTTTTTTCATTTCTGAAGAGGTTTCCATGGAAGAGTTCATGACGGCGAGCTTCTGGCTGGCGGTCGGCCAGATCATCATGATTGACATCCTGCTGGGTGGCGACAACGCAGTGGTGATTGCATTGGCCTGCCGAAACCTGCCGGACAAGCTGCGCACCCGAGGCATTATTTATGGCACTGCAGGCGCCATCATCCTGCGCGTGATCCTGATTGCCTTTGCGCTGGCCTTGCTCGCCATTCCCTACCTCAAGATTGTCGGGGCCGTTTTGCTGCTCTGGATTGGCGTGAAGCTGTTGCAGCCTGAAGCGGAAGACGATCACAACGTCAGCTCAAGCGACAAGCTCTGGGCGGCCGTCAAGACCGTGATCATTGCCGACCTGGTCATGAGTGTCGATAACGTCCTGGCGATCGCCGGCGCTGCGCAGGGCGCGCACCAGGATCACCAGTTGGCGCTGGTTATTTTTGGCCTGCTGGTGAGTATTCCCATCATCGTCGCCGGCAGTCAGCTGGTGCTCAAGCTGATGGCGCGGTTTCCGGTCGTTATTACGTTGGGCGCCATGCTGCTGGGCTGGATTGCCGGCCAGATGGCTTACTCCGATCCGGCCATCAAGCCTTACCTGCCAGAGGCCGATTTTTGGGGTTATGTGGTGGCCGCCGCTGGTGCGCTGCTGGTGCTGGCCATTGGCAAATTCATGCAGTCGCGTCAAAAGCCCGCCGCTGCAGCCTGAGGTATGCCTTTCGGCCTGATCCGTGCAGTGCTTGCGCTGCCGGGTCAGGCCGTATTTATTCGCATCAGCGCACTCTGAAAGTCGTGCAATAGTTGCTTGTTCCGTATGACGGGGGCTGATAATCTCCACCTTCAATCCGGCTTGATGCAGTTGACTTTCAAGCCGGAGAGTTCGGAAAAACCAGAGCTGTCCCGGCGCAAATTTTGCCCCGGCAGCCAGATGTCAGACCCCCAGCACGACCATGATGATGTACGAAATTTGCGCTCAAACAGACCGGGGGCGCGTACGCCGGAACAATGAAGACGCCTTGGTGTTTGATGCGCAAACCGGCGTGTGCTTGCTGGCCGACGGCATGGGTGGCTACAAGGCGGGCGAGGTTGCCAGCACGATGGCCGTCACCTTCATCAACCTTGAACTGGGGCGCTGGCTGTTGCAAAGTCCCCAAGCCCAGTTCGGCGAAATCCGCCGGATGCTGGAAATCTGTGTCGAAAACGCCAACCATTCAATTTTCAGCGCCGCTTGGGCCAACCCCGACTATGAAGGCATGGGCACCACGCTGGTGGTCGGTATTTTTCAGGAAGATCGGCTGATACTTGGCCACATTGGCGACTCGCGCTGCTACCGTTTGCGCGACCAGTCGCTCGTCCAGATCACCAAAGACCATTCGCTGCTGCAAGAGCAGGTGGACGCCGGCTTGTTGACGCCCGAGCAGGCCTTGATATCCCCCAACAAGAACCTGATCACGCGCGCCCTGGGGATTGAAGATGTGGTGCAGCCTGAAATCAACGAGCATCCGGTGAAACCGGGCGATCTGTATCTGATGTGTTCAGACGGGCTGTCGGACATGATCAAGCATGGAGCCATCGCCGCGATTCTGGCCGGCACGCACACCCTCCCGCAAAAAGCCGCTCAACTGGTGGCTGCTGCAAACCAGGCCGGCGGGCACGATAATATTTCAGTCCTGCTGGTACAAGCGCTGGATGACACAGACAAGCGCGGGCTGCTGTCCAGAATGCCTGGAAACTAGCACACCCACCCCATCAAGATTCACAACAGGATTCAGCCATGCCGAAAATGATCATCTCCCTGGACGGCGTCGTCCTCCGGGAAGTCCAGTTGACAAAAGACCGTGTCACCCTGGGCCGCAGGCCCTACAACGACATCGTCATTGACCATCTGGGCGTGAGTGGTGAGCACGCCCTTGTGCAGGTATTGGGCAGCGAAACCTTTATTGAAGACTTGAACAGCACCAACGGCACCTATATCAATGGCAAGACCGTCAAAAAGCAGCTGCTGAAAAACAGCGACGTGATCGAAATTGGCAAATACCGCATCCAGTACGTCGATGAAGCTGGCGCGGTGGGCTCTTTACTCTCCGTGACGCCGGGCGCGAGCGCCCTCAATGCCGCCATCAAGGTCATCTCAGGGCCGGCTGCCGGTCGGGAAATGGCCCTGGTCAAACCCGTGACGACCATTGGCAAGCCCGGCGTAGCCATTGCCACCATCACCAGAAACCCGGAAGGCTTTGTCGTTGCGCATCTCGACGGTGCCAGCCGGCCTGTCCTTAACGGTGTCTTGCTGGGCATTGTGCCCATGACGCTGACAAACGGCGACATCATCGAGCTGGCGGGCACGCAGATGCAGTTCGTCCAGCACTGAGAAGCGCTGCGGTGCATCCAGCGTTCTTTTTCCTGTCCACAAGGGGCACCGGAGCCACCCCGTGAAGATACGTGTCCTTGGATGCTCCGGGTCGATTGCCAGGAGCTGCCGCACCACGTCTTTTTTGCTCGACCATGACTTGCTGGTCGACGCCGGAACTGGCGTGGGCGACCTCACGCTGGATGAAATGGCTGCGGTTGACCATGTGCTTCTTACCCATTCGCATCTGGATCATATTGCCGCGCTGCCGCTGATGGTGGACGCTGCTGCGTCATCGCGTCATGGCAAGCCGCTGCAGGTTCATGCCCTGCAAGCCACAATTGACGCCCTGAAAACGCATATCTTCAACAACGTCATCTGGCCCGATTTTTCACAAATTCCAACGCCCTCAGCGCCATTCATCAATTTTCACCCGCTGGAGATTGGCCAGACCCTCTTGCTGGCCGGCAAGCGCGTAGAGGTGCTGCCCGCCGTGCATACCGTGCCGGCGGTCGGCTACGCCGTGACAACCGGTCAGGGCTACTGGGTTTTTACCGGCGACACCGAGCGCAACCCCGCCTTGTGGGCGCGGCTGAACCAGATGGACGTTGCCATGCTGGTGATTGAAACCACTTTCAGCAACTGCCAGGAAAAGCTTGCAAAACGCAGCCTGCATCTATGCCCCGAATCGCTGGTGGCTGAACTGGGCTGCATTGAGCCTGGCAAGAACTACCCTGTCTACATCACCCATACCAAGCCTGCCGAGACGCAGCGCATCATGGACGAAATACAGCGACAGCTACCCGTCAGCCCGGCTGCGATGCGGGCAGTGAACGCCATTGAATGGCTGAGTGCCGGGCAGGAGTTTGAGTTTTGACGGCAGCCAACCCCAGCGACACCCTTGCCTACGACCGGCAGATCGAAGTTTTTGAAGAACTCAAGCTGGCGCCGCAAGACCGTAGCCCTGAATTCGAGGCGCTTTATTTCCGCCAACTCCCACACCCGACGCGCAGGAAATCAAGGCGTTCGTGCGCAAATACGCCGAAGAACTGCGCCACACCGACGCCTGGAAAGCCGACCCCGGCGGCGAGGCGCAAAGGCTGCTCGACGACTGGCGCAGGCAATTCGGCCAGCAAAGCCAGTTCACGCTGTACCGGGCGGTCGGTTGCGACAAAATGTGGCCAGTCGGGCTACAAAGGCCGCATCGGCCTGCACGCGCTGATGGTGGCTGACGACGAACTCAAAAAACTGATTCAGCAACGCGCCCGCGTGGCCGAATTGTTTTCAAGCGCCGTGAACAGCGGCATGCGCACGCTGAAGAGGGACGGTAGGGGAAAAGTGCTGATGGGCCTGACCGATCTGAAAATGGTGCGGTCGGTTTGCATCAAGTGACAAAAATGTCGGTGCTGCTTTTGGGTTGTGACAAGGAAGGTAACTTGGTTGCTTCAGATGTGACGAAAAACACTTTTTTCAGCCCTGAAAACAACTTTGAAAAGTTGGCACACAACCTGCAATAATTCATGGCAAGTTTTTTCCAACCAAGGAGTTTTCTCATGAAGCGTTCTATGCAAATGGCTCAAAAGGGTTTCACCCTGATCGAATTGATGATCGTTGTGGCGATTATCGGTATTTTGGCTGCTGTGGCTTTGCCGGCTTACCAGGATTACACTGTCCGCGCACGCGTGACGGAAGGTCTTTCTCTTTCAAGTTCGGCCAAAACAGCAGTTTCTGAAAATGCTGCTAACGGCAATGGTTTGTATGCCGGTTGGACGGCTCCTACCGCTACTCCTAACGTTGCCAGCATTGCAATAGCTCCAACAACTGGTGTTATTTCTATTGCGTATACAAGTCGTGCTGGTGGAACTACTAGTGCAGATACCGTAACCTTAGTTCCTAAGTCAGGTGGAACTGCACTTGCAGGGGTCGCTGGTACTGCACCTACGACTACTACGCCAGGTTCAGGCGGTACGTCTACAGTTCCATTGGGTGGCTCTATTGAGTGGACATGCGGCGGTGCAGGTACTAACTTATTGCAGAAATTCTTGCCAGCTAGCTGCCGGGGCAATACTACAGGTACCTAATTACACCAGTAGATTTTAAATTCTTGAAAAAGCAGGCATAAGCCTGCTTTTTTTTGGCTTAGACATTTTAGTGTCATTTTGTCTAAATTCGCTTGAGCTAAAACAGTCGCATTGTTGTGCAGCAAAAAAACTTTATTCACTATTTTTCTCAAACACCACTGGTAGTTCTTTTCGTGGGTTTAGTTATTGCAGCAACCCCATTGTTGCCATTACAAAATCTAACAGGTACTGGATACTACGACGGGCAACGAATTCTCTTAACTATATGTCTATGCGTAAGCGTTATAACCATGTCGCTTCGAATGTGGAAGGCTAAAATATATTTTTCACGTTTAATGCTGGTACTACCAGTTACTAAACTGGTTCTTTGGATACTTGCCATCTTTATAGGCTTGGGGTTTTTGTCCAGTCTGAGAGCTTATTCAGTGAAATTTGCTCTGTATGAGTGGTCAACTACGATACTGCTGGTGGTATTGACATCAACAATTGCAGCTGAAGTGGCACAAAATCGCGCGGTTGCCTTGAAGACTCTGGTTGTGCTTGGCACAATCGGTTGCAGCCTCTATGTTTTCAATACGTTGGTCGCTTATATCTCAATGCTTTCTTTAGGTATACAAGCTCATCCCAACGACTTGATTATCGGTTTCGATAACTATCGGTTTTTTAATCATATTCAAACGGTGAGCCTGCCCTTGTTGGCACTACTGGCATTGCGTTCTGGCTCGATTTCATCTGATCTTTATCGATATAGATATGGCCTGCGGATACTGATAAGCTGTTGGTGGATGCTTCTATTTGTTACGGGTGGACGTGGAACTTTTTTAGGGCTATTTGTTGGAATTTTTATAGCTTTATTTTTATTCCGTCACCATGCAATTAAATGGTGCTGCCACATGTTGATTGGAGCTATGGTTGGCTTAGCGGCCAGTTGGGTACTGTATACGTGCGTGCCATTATTTTTAGGCTTGCAGCCATTTGGTCTTTTGGGAAACGTAGCTACGCGCACGGTAGAAAATGTTGACAGCTCGCGCATGCCGCTATGGCGTTTAGCAATAGAAATGACAATGGCTCAGCCTTGGTTGGGTGCCGGACCTCTGCACTTTGCGCATGTAGGCCGCTTTCAACAAATTGCAGCACATCCACACAACTGGATACTTCAGATTGCTAGTGAATGGGGCATTCCAGCACTGATTTGTTTCAGTGGATTGATTTTTTTGGGCTTACGGCACTTGATTAGGGTGTCCCGCTTGCCCAACGCAAACAGAGCTGATTGCCTAACTATTCTGGTTGCGTTGCTAGCTACTGGCATAGCAATTGTTGTTGATGGATTGGTTTCAGGATTGCTTGTAACGCCCTCTAGTCAACTATGGATTGCGCTTTATGTTGGTTTTTCCTGGGGATGGACAGAGGGTTTTAATAGATCTATTACTGCTAGTGTGAAACCTAAAATTATTAGTAGTTTGACATTCGGATTTGTTACAGGTTTTTTAGTTTTGCTTTTGGCTTTAGTGGCATATGGACTGTGGCCCGCAGTTCTTAATTTGCCGAACTACGAGAAAGGTAATGATCAATATCAGACCAATCGGTCGGATGGACATTTAAGTCCCCGAATTTGGCGTCACGGGTTCTTTTGAATAGAAGTAGTTTTGTGTTTGTATTGAGAAAAAATTGATACATTTACGTATCTTTGCTGCATCAAAGGTAGCAGTGCTCCATCTAGCAAGTAGCATTGCGATAGCGGTACTGGTTGCTGCGATTATTTTTTTGCTTTGGTATCCCTACCCATTTTATGGCCTTACCGATGGCCGTGATATTTTTCTCATCGTTTTAGCCGTTGCTGTAATTTTTGGTCCTTTGCTAATAATCGTAATTTTTAATCCTGTAAAGTCGCGTATTGAGATTTTACTTGACCTTGCTCTTATAGTCGCAATTCAGCTTTTTATTTTAGGATATGGACTTCATATCCTTTCAAAAGTACGCCCCTTATTTTTGGTGCAAGAAATTGACCGTTTTAAAGTTGTACTGGCATCAGATTTGGCGAGTGGATCGCTTACATTATTACCATCAATATTAAAGCCGAGCTGGTACTTGGGGCCCATAACCGTGGCTATTCGCGAACCCAAGAATACACAGGAACGCCAGAAAGTGATGTTTGAATCGGTGCAAGGAGGACGTGATTACGCAGAGCGTCCCGAGTTTTACTTGCCTTATGAAGGTAAAGCAGCTTTAAAGTCTCTACAACGCGCCAAACCCTTGGCAGTATTTCTGCAAAAGCAGCCGAGCCAAGAAGACGCCGCTCGCAAGCTGGCAGCTGAAAAGGGTGCGGATATGGCGCAGTGGTTATATCTACCCATAGTTGCCCGGCAAGACTGGGTAGCCGTGTTAGATCACAAGGGGCAGATTCAGGGCTTTTTGAAGGGCGAAGGTTTTTAAGGGGACTCGCTTGCTCAAGGGTTCAAGCTGCTCGTAGATGCCAAGTGCGCAGCACAGACTTTTCAACAAGAACGTAGAAAGTTATATCAAGCATGGTGAATACTTTTTACTTTATCGAGTGACGCTGTAGTCTCCAGCCTTTACTCAATGCCAATCCTGTTCCTAATTTGCTGGCAATTTTGAACCATCAGTATCTGCGGAATTGCATCTTGGCCGTATTCCTCGTTTTGCCTTGGCTCACCCCGTACACCGCCGGGCCCACGTCCAATGTCTGGCCGTGGCTGCTGTCGGCGCTTTGTGCAGTTTTTCTGTGGCTATTCCGGCGGCGGCTCAATCCCGAATGGGTGGCGGTGGGCTGGGTGTTGGCGGCTGCCATCAGCGCGCTGATCGGGCTTATCCAGTATTTCGGCCTGGCACCCGACCTGAGCCCCTGGATCAACCAGCCGCAGGCCGGCGAGGCGTATGCCAACCTGCGCCAGCGCAACCAGTTCGCCACGCTGACCAGCATCGGCCTGGTCGCGCTGCTGGCCTGGCTGGCGCTGCGGGAAAATTTTGAAGAATCCTCACAACCCTCGGGCTGGCTGCTGCCGTGGTGGGCTTATGGGTTCGCCGTGCTGCTGGCGCTGGGCAATGCCGCCAGCAGCTCGCGCACCGGCTTGCTGCAATGGGGGTTGATTGCCTTGCTGGCTGCGGGGTGGTTTCTGCCGGGTCGGCGGCGCTTGGGGGTGTTTGCCTTGCAGGCCTTGCTGGTTTATGGCCTGGCGGTGGTCGCGCTGCCCTGGCTGCTGGCGCTGACCAGCGGACAGCAAAGTGGTGGCCTGTTGGGCCGGCTGGCTGAAGAGACGGGCTGCGGCAGCCGCAAAATATTGTGGGCCAACGTGCTGACGTTGATCGCCCAAAAGCCGTGGACGGGTTGGGGCTGGGGCGAGCTGGACTATGCGCACTTCATCACCCTGTACCAAGGGCCGCGCTTTTGCGAAATTTTGGACAACGCGCACAACCTGCCGCTGCATTTGGCGGTGGAACTGGGTATTCCGGCGGCCTTGGCGATTTGCGGGGGCTTGGTCTGGCTCGTGTGGCGCGGCCAGCCGTGGCGTGAAACCGATCCGGTGCGGCAAATGGCCTGGGGGGTGCTGGCGGTTATCGGGCTGCACAGCCTGCTCGAATATCCGCTGTGGTACGGGCCATTCCAGATTGCGGCCGGGCTGGCGGTCGCGCTGCTGTGTTCCGGGTTGGGCAGCGAGGCGGTCAGCAAAGGATTTCAGACAAATATCAAGCAAAAAAAGCCACTGGCGCAATATGGACGTGCGCTGGTAGCTATCACTATGATAGTGATTTTGGCGAGTGTGGCGGTCAGCTACCACCGCGTCAGCCAGATTTACCTGTCGCCCGCAGAGCGCAGCGCGGCCATGCGCGACGACACGCTAGAAAAAACACGCGGCAGCTGGTTTTTTCACGCCCAGGCGCTTTTTGCCGAGCTGGTCATGACCCCGCTCTCGCCTGAAAATGCCGCCAGTGTGCATGCAATGGCGCTCGAACTGTTGCACTATTCGCCCGAGCCGCGCGTGATTGAACAGCTGATCGAAAGCGCCGTCATGCTGGGCCAGGATGATGAGGCTTTGTTCTATCTGGTGCGCTACCGGGCGGCCTTTCCGGCAGAGCATGCGCGCTGGGTCACCAGCAACGCCAGCTGAACAATTGGGCTTTTCAGGCCTGCCTGTATCGGACTTAACAAGGCAGCAAACTCCAGGCAAGAATGAGCGCTTTACTGCCAGAAGTATATAATTTTTATTATATAAAGGAGTTGATATGCTGACATTCAAGGTGACCACGGTGGGCGCGTCCGAAGGGTTCATCCTCAACAAAGAGGCCAAGGCCAGGCTGGGGGTTCAAAAGGGCGACACGCTTTATCTGACTGAAGCGCCTGACGGTGCCTTGCGTATCACGCCTTACAACCCCGACTTTCAGCGCCAGATGGCACTGGCGGAAAAGATCATGCATGACGACCGCGAAATTCTGAAGGTGTTGGCGCAATGACGCGCTGGCGCTGGGTCAGGCGCGATCTGGTTTACGCGGTTCATGATATGCAGCTGGCGCGCCATGGCGGGCTGGCCGGCTTGCGTGACCAAAACTTGGTTGAGTCAGCCTTGTCGCGGCCTGAGCAGTTGCACACCTATGGCCAGCCACCGCCCGATGCTGCGCAGCTTGCCGCTGCCTATGCTTACGGTCTGGCGCGCCATCATGGGTTCAGCGATGGCAACAAACGCACGGCTTGGGTGGTCGCCCGCGTATTTTTGGCAGACAACGATATTCAGCTGTCATTTTCCGAAATCGACGCCATCCACACCATGCAAGCCGTTGCAAGCGGAACGCTGGATGAGCAGCAGCTGGCCGTCTGGTTTAGGCAGCGGATGGTTTGAGTCGGTGAAACCTTTTCAAGACGCTCCAGCCACGAAGCTGCCCGACTTGCCGCCATGCTTTTCCAGCAGTTTCACGTCGGTGATCGTCATGCCCCGGTCGGCGGCCTTGCACATGTCGTAAATCGTCAGCAGGGCGATGTTGACCGCTAGCAGCGCTTCCATCTCGACGCCGGTCGGGCCGACGGTTTCGACTGTGGCGGTGCAGCTGATATTGCCGGTTTCATCATCATTCAGGGCTGTAGTGCCCGCCTCATCTGCGGGAGAAGCTATAAATTCAATAGCGACGCGGGTCAGCGCCAGCGGGTGGCACAGCGGAATCAGGTCGCTGGTCTTTTTGGCCGCCATGATGCCGGCGATGCGGGCAATGCCCAGCACGTCGCCTTTTTTGGCGTTGCCGGCCAGAATCAAGGCCAGCGTGGCGGGTTTCATGGCGATTCGGCCTTGCGCAATGGCGATGCGGTGCGTGGCCGGCTTGGCCGCGACATCGACCATGTGGGCCTGGCCCTGGCTGTCAAAATGCGTGAGGGGTGAAGAAGAAGACGTCATGGTGATACAGAACCTTTACAGCGATGCGTCATCATAAGAGCTTGTTTGTGCGCCCACCCACACCCTGAAAGAGATTGCTTTTGTCTCCCTTGCTCCGAATTAAAACCGCCTCGTCCGCAGCGCGCCAGGCTGCGCGCCCGCTGGCGCTGGCGGCGGCGCTTTGCATGGCGGCGTCTCCTTTTGCGCTGGCGCAAACCACGGCGGCTGCTGCCAGCCGGGGCTCGGGTGCGCTGCCTTCGCTGGGCGACAATTCCGAGCTTTCGGCGGCGGCGGAACGTCGCATTGGCGACCGCATCGCCGTCAGCCTTTACCGCGACCCGGACTATGTCGATGACCCGGTGCTGGTGGATTACTTGCAAAGCATCTGGCAGCCGCTGATGGCCGCTGCCCGCGCGCGGGGCGAGTTGTCGGCGGAGCTGGACGAGCGGTTTGCCTGGGACGTGTTTTTGATCCGCGACCGCAGCATCAATGCCTTTGCCTTGCCGGGCGGCTATTTTGGTGTGCATCTGGGGCTGATCAGTGCGGTCACCAGCCCTGATCAAATGGCCGCTGTGCTGGCGCACGAGCTGAGCCATGTCACGCAGCGCCATATTTCCCGCCTGCTCACGCAGCAGACGAAACAGGCGCCGTGGATGCTGGCCGCGATGGTGTTGGGCGCGCTGGTCGCCAGCAAGAATTCAAACGCGGGCATGGCCGCCATCGTCGGCGGGCAGGCGGTGGCGGCGCAAGGGCAGCTCGACTTTTCGCGCGACATGGAGCGTGAAGCCGACCGCATCGGCTTTGGCGTGATGAACGATGCCGGTTATGCCAGCCGTGGCGTGTCAGACATGTTTGAAAAACTGCAGCAGGCCAACCGGCTTAACGACAACGGCTCTTTTCCCTATTTGCGCTCGCACCCGCTGACGACCCAGCGGATTGCCGAGGCGCAGGCCCGGGTGCAGCTGGTGTCGTCAACCGCATCCAAGCCGTCAGCGCAAAAACAGGTTCTGGAGGGCCAGGCGCAACTGCTGCACGCCATGATGGCAGAGCGTGCCCGCATTCTGGCCGTGCCCGGCGTGGACGTGCTGCGCACCCAGTTGGCCCAAGCCCAGCGCAAGACGGTGCCCGTGTCCGCGCTGGAGTCACCGCCTTCTGCCGCCAATATCGATGATGCCGGTGTGCTGTATGGCGGCGCTTTTGCAGCCGCCCAATTGCGTGATTTTCCGGCGGCGCGACTTCTGCTGGGCCGGCTCAAGCCGCTGACTGCCGGCATGGCGCGCGCCAGCAAAGTGGTCGAGTTACTAAGCATTGAAGTTGATTTGCTGGACAGCAAGATTCCGGCTTCTGCGGCCACCACCGGCATCAGCAAGTCGGCATCGCGCGCCGAATTGTTGATGAATGCGAAGTCGTTGATGACGGCGAACCGGGCGTCAGATGTGGCGCAGGCGCTGCAGACCTGGGTGGCCGAGCATCCCCGCGATGCGATGGCCTGGCAACTGCTGGCCACGGCTTACGGCCAGCAAAACCAGCAGGTCAGGGCGATTCGGGCGGATGCTGAAAGCCGCTTTGCGCAGCTGGACTATGGCGCGGCGCTGGACCGGCTGAAGGCGGCGCAGGGGCTGATGCGCAGCAGTCCGGGCAGTGCTGATTATGTGGAAGCGTCGATCATCGACACCCGCACCCGGCAGGTCGAGTCAATCGTTAAGGAACAGGCGCTCCAGGACAAAATCGATCGCTAGCTGCAGCACCGAGTAGATCAGCGAACCCAGCAAGGCCGCGCCGAAGCCGCTGACGTTCAGCCCGCTGACCAGCCCGGCGGCGGCCCAGAACATCAGCGCGTTGACGACAAACAGGAACAGCCCCAGCGTCACCAGCGTGACCGGCAGCGTCAGCATCACCAGAATCGGCCGCACCACCATGTTCAGCGCACCCAGCACCGCCGCCGCAATCAGCGCGCCGGTAAAGCTGGTCACCGTGACGCCTGAATAAAGGTAAGCCACCGCCAGCAGGGCGGTGGCGCTGAGCAGCCATTTGAGGAGGAGTTTCATGGCGCGAGAATACCACCGCGCCCTTCAAAACCGGGGTTGAACGGCTGCGTCAAACGGCGTTCAATGTGCAGCAGGTGCCGTGCGTGCCGCCTGGGCGCGCCGGTTGGCCCACCAGCCCGCACCCAGCACGCCGGCAATCGCCAGCGCGTAAGTTGCCCAGGCGGCGGCACTGTGCAGGGTCTGCGCCGACGGCAGGCTGTCCGGGCCGCCATAAATCGGGTCGAGCCAACGCTCGCCCACAATCATTTTTGCGGCGGTAAAGGCCAGCACGGCAGCGCCGAGCTTGATGATGGCGGGGAAGCGCTCCACCAGTTTGAGCACCATGGTGCTGCCATACACAACGATTGGAATGCTCACCAGCAGGCCGATGATGACCAGGGCAAATGAGCCGTTCGCCGCACCGGCCACGCCCAGCACGTTGTCAATGCCCATCAGCGCATCGGCAATCACGATGGTTTTCATGGCGCCCCAGAAAGTGCTGGCCACCGGGCCGTCGTGCTCCTTGCCCTCCTGCGACGAAAGCAGCTGGTAAGCCACCCACAGCAGGCCCAGTCCGCCCACCAGCATCAGGCCGGGGATTTGCAGCAGCCAGACGACGCCCACCGTCATGACGGAGCGAACGGCAATCGCACCGGCAGCGCCCCAGACAATGGCTTTTTTCTGCAGATGGGGCGGCAGGTTGCGCGCCGCCAGCGCAATCACGATGGCGTTGTCGCCGGCCAGCACCAGGTCAATCAGGATGATGGCCATCAGAGCCGACCACCAGGGGGTTGAAAATAATTCCATTGCGCAAGCTTCCATCAATCAGGTATCAAAGGGGTGGACATCCGCCGGGACGGATTTCCGCAGGGCTGAAACCAGTCGGACAAAACGGATTGCGCAGGAATTTTTCAAATGCCGCGAACGCTCCGACTGAACCTATTGCTCCGGCCCATTAAAGTCATAAGTTTTTCGGCCTTGGTCTCAAGCGAATTAGTCAATTTTTGTTCAGACTTCAGAGGGCCGGATCAATAGGCTGGTTTCAATCGAAGGTCTGGCTCGACAGGCAGCGGGGCTGCCGGTCCAGCAAGCCGGAGGCGTGAGCCTCGTATTGACGACTTACTGAAGCGAATCGACCGCATTTTTCATTCCAGAAAAACTGCAGCAAATTCAGGGAGTTACTCCCCTTCGGAACGGGTATTGGACATGACAAGGCCATTTCCTGAAAATTTTGAGGTCTTTGGGCGGGTTTTGAGCAGGTCTTGAACACGCTTTAAGCAGGCTTTGTCACAGGAGCTTTGTCCGCCCATGCCTTCGGTCATTTTTGTGGCGTCGGGGGTTTGCGAGGGTCGGGCTGATAATCAGCAGCCCTGTCCTGCAGTTCCGCTTTCACCGAGCTGTGACGTTTTTTGCATTCCTGTATTTTTCCTTTTCATGCCCGGCATCCACCTGATCGACATTGAAGCCGCCATCAACTACTGGCGCGGCAAAGCCGCTGTGTCCGACGGCATCACCCTGACGGGCGAAGTGCGCGCATTGGCCGAGGTCTATGCGCTGATGGTTTTCCACCATGAAGATACAGCTGACGAAACGACTTTTTCGGCGCAGGCGCTGGCCGCCTGGCTGGCCTGGTACGACACCACCGCCGACACGCCCTGCATTGCCATCTGCTCGACCAGCCAGGGCGACGAACTGTGCAAGGGCTGCGGACGAACCTTCAGCGAAGTGCAGCACTGGCTGGCGATGAGCCCGGTCGAAAAACGCCACACCTGGCACCGCATCACCCAGCAAGCCACGGCCTGGCGCTTTGGCCGCTATTCGGACCGGGCGCTGGAGAAAAAAGGCTAGCCGGCCCGGCTTGGCAAGCATTTTTTAAGCCAAACAAGGCTTGTGTGCATAGCCATAGGTCGCAAGCAGCTATCAATTTTGTAGTGATTTTTCGCCAGTCGGGCTACACTGCCCGCATGCTTCGCCTGACCCATGCCCCCAATATTGCCATTGCCGCGCTGTGGCTGGACGCCTTGCAGCAAGCCGGCTATTCCGCCAGCATGCAGCGCTATTTTCTGAGCGGTATCGCCGGCGAACTGCCGCCTGACCAATGCCTGCCCGAAATCTGGCTCACCAACAACGAAGAAGAAACCGGCGCACGCGCCTTGCTGGATGCGTTGCAGAACATGCCGCAGCGGCGCTGGCTGTGCGCCTGCGGTGAAACGGTGGAAGGCGGCTTTGAGCAATGCTGGCGCTGTGGCGCGCCCATGCCGGTAGCGCCGGCCTAGGCGCAGCGCCGGGTCAGTCCAAGCGAAGTTCAGCCCCTGCACAGCGCATTATCCAAAGCAGCGAACGTTAAATAGGCAGGTTTGCCAGTCAGGGCCGCGGGACTGGCTTTGCCAGACCGCAGGCGCAGCGCCCCCTCGGGGGGCAGCGCAGTACGCGAAGCGACAAGCGTGGGGGCATATCTCCACCAGTCAGGGCCGCGGGACTGGCTTTGCCAGACCGCAGGCGCAGCGGCCCCCTCGGGGGGCAGCGCAGTACGCGAAGCGACAAGCGTGGGGGCTTTGTTTTCAGACCCGCCGCGCCAGCTCAGCCGCCATGCCGACATAGCTGCCGGGCGTCAGCAGCAGCAAGCGCTCTTTTTCAGCGTCCGGAATGTCCAGCGAGCGGATCAGGCCGTGCAGGTCTTCGGGTTTGACGGTCTTGCCGCGCGTGACTTCCTTGAGCTTTTCATAGGCGCCCTGCACGCCGTAACGGCGCATCACGGTCTGGATCGGCTCGGCCAGCACTTCCCAGGCGCCATTCAAGTCGTCGGCCAGGTTTTCTTCGTTGAGTTCGAGCTTGTTCAGGCCGATGCACAGCGAGTTGTAGGCCAGCACGGCGTAACCCAGCGCCACGCCCATGTTGCGCAGCACGGTCGAGTCGGTCAGGTCGCGCTGCCAGCGGCTGATGGGCAGCTTGTCGCTCATGTGGCGCAGCATGGCGTTGGCCAGGCCCAGGTTGCCCTCGGCGTTTTCAAAGTCAATCGGGTTGACCTTGTGCGGCATGGTTGACGAGCCGATTTCGCCTTCTTTCAGGCGCTGCTTGAAGTAGCCGACGCTGACATAACCCCAGATGTCGCGTGCCAGGTCGATCAAAATCGTGTTGGTGCGCGCCACCGCGTCAAACAGCTCGGCCATGTAGTCGTGCGGCTCGATCTGGATGCTGTAGGGCTGAAACGTCAGGCCCAAGCCCAGCGGTTCGGGCGTTTCAATGACGTGGCGGCTGAAGGCTTCCCAGTCAAAATCGGGCCAGGCAGCCAGGTGGGCGTTGTAGTTGCCCACTGCGCCGTTCATCTTGGCCATCAGCTTGATGCCCGCGATGGTCTCGCGCGTCTTGACCAGTCGCACGACGACATTGGCCAGTTCCTTGCCGACGGTGGTCGGGCTGGCGGTCTGGCCGTGGGTGCGGCTGAGCATCGGCACGTCGGCATGCGCATGGGCCATCTGGCGCAGCTTGTCGATGATTTTGTCGAGCGCCGGAAGCAACACCAGTTCGCGGCTGCTTTTGAGTTGCAGCGCCTGGCTGGTGTTGTTGATGTCCTCGCTGGTGCAGGCAAAGTGCACGAACTCGCTGGCGACCTGCAACTCGGGCCGGGCCTCGAACCTGGACTTGATCCAGTATTCGACGGCTTTCACGTCATGGTTGGTGGTTTTTTCAATCGCCTTGATGGCCAGTGCGTCGGCTTCGCTGAAGTTCTTCACCAGGCCGAGCAAATAGGTGCGCGCACCGGGGCTCAAGGGTTTGAATTCGGCAAATTTGGCGTCTGACAGCGCAATGAACCAGGCAATTTCCACCTGAACCCGGCGGTGCATATAGCCTTGCTCGGACATCAGGGGGCGTAAGGTAGCAAGTTTGGCGACGTATCGGCCGTCCAGCGGCGACAGTGCGTTAATGGGTGAAAAGCTCATGGCGGCGATTGTAGGGGGCACGCGTGAAACGACCGGCCAGTCTGCGTCGCCGCAGGATCTGACGGCCCCGCGCTGCTGTGATTGAGCGCGCGCCCTGACTCGATAGAATGCTGTTTTCCCCACGGCACGACAAGAACACAGCACATGATGAAACTCATCGGCTCCGCCACCAGCCCCTATGTCCGCAAGGTGCGCATCGTCATGGCCGAGAAAAAGCTCGATTACCGCTTTGTGCTGGAAGATGTCTGGGCGGCAACCACCGCCATCAGCCTGTCCAACCCGCTGGGCAAGGTGCCGTGCCTGATCATGGAAGCGGGCGAGGCGATTTTTGATTCGCGCGTGATTGTGGAATACCTGGACACGCTGTCGCCGGTGGGCAAGCTGATTCCCCAGCAAGGCCGCGAGCGCGCCGAAGTCAAGACCTGGGAAGCGCTGGCCGATGGCGTGCTGGACGCTGCGCTGCTGGCCCGGATGGAAGCCACCTGGTCAGGCCGCAGCGCCGAGCAGCGCTGCGACGCCTGGATGGCGCGGCAAATGAGCAAGATTGACAACGCCCTGCAGGCCATGAACAAGGGCCTGGGCGACAAGGCGCATTGCAGCGGCGTGCATTTCAGCCTGTCCGACGTGGCAGTCGGCTGCGCGCTGGACTATCTGGATTTCCGTTTCCCCGAAATTGACTGGCACAACCACTACCCCAAGCTGGCCAAGTTGCAGGAAAAGCTGAAATTGCGCCCCAGCTTTATCGACACCCGGGCGCCCTGAGCCGCACAGCCCCCGCGCTTACTGGCGCGCGTGCTGCTTGAGCCAGCGCATCAGGCCGCCCACCACGGGCAGCTTTTCATACAACTCTTCTGCCGCATCCCAGTAGTCGCGGTGAAATTCCACCCGCCCCTGAGCGTTGAACTTCAGGTGCGAGCCGCCGCGCACGGTTTGGTCGGTCTGCCGGGCGTAACTTTTGAAGCGGAATTTGAATTCCCAAGTCAAAAAACACTGCGCGCCATCAACGATGCAGCCGGTCACGACAAAATGCGGCTGCTCCAGCGTTTCATACATGTGGCTGAAAATTTGCCGGATCTCGGCCAGCGTGCTGACTTCATTGAACGGGTCTTTGAAATACGCTTGCGGCGTGTACAGCGCGCCCAGTTGCGCCAGGCTGGCGGGACTGAGAGTTTCAAAAAATTCAACCACCCGCGCCGCCGCTTCGCGCAGGGGCGGCACGGGCGCTGTGGTTTCATAAGAAGGCATGCCAGTCGCTTTCAAAGGGACGTGATTTTGCGCACCGCCGCAAAACGTGCGCCATAGGGCAGCAGGCGCAAGATTTTCATCCAGCGGGTAAAGCGCTTGGGGAAATGGATTTCAAACGCGCCCTTGCGCCAGCCCTGCAAAATTTTATCCGCCGCCTGCGCGGGCGTGATCAGCGCCGGCATGCTGAACTCGTTTTGCGCCGTCAGCGGTGTTTCGACAAATCCCGGACAGACCAGGCTCACGCCAATGCTGCTGTCTTTCAAGTCCAGGTACAGCGTCTCAGTCAGGTTGATGAGCGCCGCCTTGGTCGGCCCGTAGGCCAGGCTCTGGGGCAGGCCGGTGTAGCCCGCTACGCTGCTGATAAAACTGAGGTGGCCGGATTTTTGGGCCAGCAGGGCGGGCAGCACGGCATCGAGCAGATACAGCGCGCCGCAGTAGTTGACCTGGTTGTGCCGCAGCATCTCGTCCAGATCAAACCCGGTGGCGCGCTGGGCTTTGTAATAGCCCGCGCAGTACATTGCCAGCGCCAGCGGCCCGCTGGCCAAGACGGTTTGCGCTGCTGCATGAACCGCCGCGCGGTCTGTCGCGTCCAGCGCCAGCGCCACCGCGCCCGGATGGCTTTGCACAAACGCAGCCAGGGTTTCGGCATTGCGCGCTGACACAAACACCCGCGCGCCCTGCGCATGCAGCGCATGGGCGGTGGCCTGGCCAATGCCGCTGGACGCGCCAATCAGCCAGACGGTTTTGCCGTGCCAGCCGGCCAGCGGGGGATTAAATGCCATGGTGCGGGTTTTCTGGTTGTTATGAATTTGATAGCTGCTTGCGCACGTCCTGCCTGCACAAGCGGCCTGTTTGATGCATTTTTAACGTTTAACGAACGACAGCGTGACCTCGCCCAGCCCAAAACCGAACTTGCTCATCTTCGCCTTGTTCAGCATCACCTTGTCGTTCATCAAATACATCCAGTCGTCAAACTGCACCTCAATGATGCGTCCATCGACCGGCAGTTTCAGGGTGTAGCCCCAGCGAAACGCATTGCCTTTTTCCTGGCCAGCGGCTTCGCCCACCACATCGCCGGCGGTGCCGGTGTAGCGCCCGTCAAGCTGGCGCTTGAGCGTCCAGACGCGGCGGTCTTGGGTACCGTCGGAATAGGTGAAATTTTCATCGAGCACGCCGGTTTCCGCGCCGGGTGGGCCGCTCCAGCTGCAATTCATCACCACGGTGAAGCGCTTGACGACCTTGCCCGATCGGTCGGTGAACAGGCCGTAGGCGTCAAGCGTGCCGTTGAAATACTGGCGCATGTCCAGCACCGGCTGCCCGGCGGCGTAGTCGGTGACTTGCGGGCCGGCGCAACCCGTGACCAGCGCCGCCGACAGCATCAGCGCCGGCAGGGTAGCAAAAGCAAATCTGAAAAGCCGGCGGTGCGAAGAAAGTGCGGTCATGGCGTGGCCTTTTGAGACGGTTGAACAAGAAAAAACCAGGCGCTGGCAGCTGCCAGCAGTTTGAGCAGGCAAGGCAGCACGCAGTACGCCACCACCAGTGCATTAAGCGCTTGTGCGTCGCGGCTGCCCGGCGCATAGCCAAACAGGCCGAGCAGCGGCAGCGCCAGCCCGGCGGCCAGCGCCAGATTGAGCTTGGTGGCGAAATTCCACCAGCCAAAATAAGCGCCTTCGGATTGGCCGGAGTGGCCGTTGGCCTGAATCAAGCCGGCCAGCAGCGCGCCCGGCAACGCCAAGTCGGTGCCCAGCGCCACGCCCGACAGCGCGCAGACCACGGCAAAGGCCAGCATTTGCCCGGCATCAACCTGCGCCGCCCAGGCAAACACCGCAACTGCCAGCGCCATGCCGACCAGCCAGGTGCGCGCCAGCCCAAGCCGCTTGACCAGCGCCAGCCAGAGCGGAATCGACAGCGCCGCCGCCAGAAAATAGCTGCCCAGAAACAGCGGCTCCATACTTTGCGGCGCTTGCAGCCGGTCCTGAATGAAAAACAGCACCAGCGTAGCCGGCACCGCGCTGGCAATGCCGTTGAGCATGAACACCGCCAGCAGGCGGCGAAAAGCGCGGGACTGAAGCGGCAGCCAGAGTGCGCCGCGAACGGCAGGCGCATCGGTGCGCCGCACCGGCGGCTCAGGCGCGCGGCACCAAGCCAGCCAGCCGGTCAAAAGCGCTATGAAAAAAAGAGCTGTCGTCGCAGGCAGGCCAAGCGCTACCGGCGTAATTGATGCCAAGACCACACCAATCAGGCCAAGTCCTTCGCGCCAGGCGACGATGCGGCTGCGCTGCGCCTCATTGCCACCCAGCATCGCGCCCCACGACTGGTGCGACACGCTGAGCGCGCTGTAGGCGGCGTAGGTCAGCATCAGGCACGCGCCGGCCCAGAATGCCAGCGCGCCGGGCGCATCCTGTACGCTTTGCGGCGGAAAAAACAGCAGCGCAAACCCCAGCGCCAGCGCCAGCGCGGCAACTGCGCCCAGTCGCAGCACGGAACGGGTGGATTGCGCAAACAACCGGTCGCTCAGCCGGCCCAGCAGCGGGTCGATCAGCGCATCAAACAGCCGGGCACCGAGCAAAATCGCGCCCAGCAGGGCCAGCGGCATGCCGAATGCGCGCGCGTAGTGGTTTGGCAAGATGACGTACAGCGGCAGCGCCACAAACGCCAGCGGCAGCCCGAGCAAGCCGTAAGCCAGCCCGTTGCGGGGTGAAAACACGTCCGCATCGGCAGCCGGCGGTGCGGCTGGTGTCATTCACCGGCCCCTGCCAGCAAGGCGGCGCGCATTTGCGGCTCGGACGTGTTGGGCGACAGCCAGATGCCGAAAAACAGCCGAGCAAATTCGGCATCGCGGATTTCGCCGCTGGCCTTGCCGTTGACCCAGAAGTCCGCGCCGCGTCCGGGCCGATAGATGCCCAGAATGCGTGCGCCCTTGGCCACATCGGGAATCACCCGCAGCATGTCGGCCTTCCACAAGGCGGCCTGGGCGTTGCTGATGGGCTGGCTGCGGCGCATTTCCTGCAGCGAGCGCTCGGCAATGTCCAGCGCCTTGAAGTCGCGCAGGTAGCGCAGTTCCAGCGCCAGCGGTGACGTGGCGTAGCGGCCTGCGGCAAAGCTGGCCGGTGCCCACAGGCGCGCGTCATAGACCTGAAAGCCCCAGACCGTCAGCCCTGACGTGCCGATAAGCCTGGCCTGCGGCAGGGCTTGCAGAATTTCGGCTTGGGCGTCTGGCGTCGCGGTGGCTTCAGCCGCCGGGGCTGCCGTTTGCGCCAGCGCGGTGCCGGCGGCGCACAGGAAGCCCGCCAGACAGACCCATTGCCGCAGTCGGGGGGTCATGGCGGAAATCAGCGCTTGCGCAGCGTGAACTGCATGACGCTGGTGTTGGCCTGCGAGAAAGCGGCTTCGCAGTAGCACAGGTAAAACTCCCAGATGCGGATGAAGCGCTTGTCAAAACCCAGCTCCAGCACGCGCGCCTCTTGCGCCAGAAACGCATCGCGCCAGAGGCGCAGCGTGCGCGCATAGTCCAGGCCGAATGAAAATTCATCGACCACCTCGAAGCCTGCGGCCTCGGCTTGCGCCCGAAATTCACGCGGACACGGCAGGCAACCGCCCGGAAAGACGTATTGCTGGATGAAGTCGGTCGAGCCGATGTAGCGCTCAAACAGTTCGTCGGCAATTACGATGCTCTGGATGCAGGCATGGCCGCCGGGCTTGAGCAGGCGGGCGACGGTCTGGAAATATTCTGGCCAGTATTCGCGGCCCACCGCTTCAACCATTTCAATCGAGCAAATCGCATCAAACGGCGCGTCGGGCGTGGTTTTGCCGATGTCGCGGTAGTCTTGTAAACGCAAGTCGGCTTTGTCGGACACGCTAAGCCGCGCCATTCGCTGCTTGGCCCATTCGAGCTGCTCGGTGCTGAGCGTTACGCCGACCACGGAAGCACCAAATTCGCAGGTCGTCATTTCGGCCAGTGCGCCCCAGCCGCAGCCGATTTCGAGCACGCGGTCGCCCGGCTTGACCTGCGCCTGGGTCAGGGCGCGGCGCACCTTGGCGTGCTGGCCTTCGCGCATGGTGCCCTCGGGCGACTCGAACAGGGCCGACGAGTAGTTCATCGTTCCGTCCAGCCACAGCGCGTAAAACGCATTGCCCAGGTCGTAATGGGCGTGGATGTTTTTCTGGCTGTTGGCCTTGGTGTTGCGGTTGAGCAGGTGCTTGACGCGGTACGCCAGACGCCCCAGCCAGCTGCCGTAAATCGCGCTTTCGACTTCCTTGCGGTTGATGATGAGCAGTTCCAGCAAATCGGTCAGGTGCGGCGTAGTCCAGTCGCCGGCAATGTAGCTTTCGGCAAAACCGATGTCGCCCGAACGCAGTGCGGCGCTGCACGGTTTCCAGTTGTGCAGGTGCAGACTGGCCATCGGCGCGTGGCCCGAGCCGAAACGCTGCAGCGAGCCGTCGGGCAATTGCAGCGTCAGCGTGCCGTGTTTCAGCCGCCGCAGCATTTTCAGCGCGGTGCGCGCAGCGCCGGGGGCGTCGCGGGGAATGGGCGGGGCGGTGGAAAGGGAAGGGGGGCTGAAGGTGGTCATCGCGTCACAGTGTTTTTGGGAAGCTCGGGTTTGCGGATGAAAGGCACGTGTTTGCGCCAAATCTTGAAGGCTTGCCAGTGAATGCGCGCCATCACGCCCAGCGTCATGGCCGGGTAGCGCCACAAGGCGCGGCGCAGGCTGGCCGCTGTGACCGGCTCCAGCGTGCCGCTGACGCTGGTTTGCAGCAGCGCGCTGGTTTGCTCGTCCGGGCTGTCGTGGTAGTCGATGCGGGCGACGGTTTTTTGAACGCCGCCCTGATCGCTGCGCAGGAACCGAAAGCGGTAGCCGCCGGCCAGCGTGCAAAACGGCGAGACATGAAACACCTTGTCGGCGCGCAGTTCGCGGCCATAGTCCGGCTCGTCCAGCAAGTAGCAGTGGCGCTCGCCAAAGGTGTTGTTCACCTCGACCACGATGGCGCGCAGGCTGCCGTCCAGCCGGTGGCAATACCAGAAGCTGACCGGCTTGAAGGTGTAGCCCAGCACGCGCGGATAGGTGTGCAGCCACAGTTCGCCGCCCGCGTCTTCCACGCCTTCGCGCCGCAGCAGGGCGTCCAGCCACGTCACGGCGTTGTCGCCGCCGTCGCCGTGGTCGCGGTCAAAAAAACTCAAGGCGCTGCGCCGGTTGTGCGCCAGTGCGCCGCTGCCGTCCCGGTGCAGGCTGCGCATCGGCAACATGAGGAAATAGGTCGGATAGTTGAAGGCGTTGGCGGTCGGGCGCAGGCGCTTGTGCATGACCTGGCCGAAGCCGATCAGCGGCTGAACCGGCGAAAGAGAGACTTTCATGGCGTCTCCTGAGCGTGTTGCGCCAGCAGCAGCCGGGCCGCCTGCAGCCCTGACTTCAGGCCGTCTTCATGAAAGCCATAGCCGGCCCAGGCACCGCAAAAGTAGCTGTGCTGCTGGCCCTGCAAATCAGGCAGTGCCTGTTGCGCCGCAATCGCTGGCAGGTCAAACACCGGATGCATGTAGTCGTATTCACCCATGATGTGACTACGCGCAATCGCCCGCACCGGATTCAGCGACACCACCACGGGCTGCGAAAAGGGCAGCGGCTGCAGCTTGTTGAGCAAGTAATGCAGGCAGACGCTGGACGTTTCGCGGCGGCTTTGCGCGGCGCGTTCGTAGTTCCAGGCGGCCCAGGCGAGCTTTTTTTGCGGCAGCACCGACGCATCGGTGTGCAGCACGGCGCGATTGGCCTGGTAGCGAATGGCGCCCAGCACCGCGCGCTCGGCCGGGCTGGCCGCAGGCAGCAGCGCCAGCGACTGGTCGGAATGCGTCGCCAACACGACCTTGTCGAACTGCTCAATGGCGTTGTGCGTCATGATGCGAACACCGCCGCGTACCGCCCCGGCATCGCGCTCAATGTGCCGCACCGGCGTGTTCAGGCGCTTGTCGGCAATGCCGGCCACGATCTTGTCGACATAGTGGCGCGCGCCGCCCTTGACCGTCCACCACTGCGGCCGGTCGGTCACCTGAATCAAGCCGTGGTTGTGGCAAAACCGGATCATGGTAGCGACCGGAAACTGCAGCATCTGGTCAGTCGGGCACGACCAGATGCAGCCCATCATCGGCAAGAAATACCAGTCACGAAATTCATCTGAAAACTGGTGGCTGCGCAAAAAATCATCCAGCGGCTGCAGCATCACCAGCGCTTCGCCCGACTCGGCCAGCGCGGTGGCAATGCGGTTGAAGCGGGTGATGTCGCGCAGCATGCGCAAAAATTTCCAGTTGACCAGATTGCCGCGCTGGGCAAACACAGTGTTCAGGCTGGAGCCGCTCCACTCCAGCGCCCGGCTGCCGGACGCCGCAGGCACCTTGACGGAAAACGACATGTCCGACTTGGCGGTTTCAACGCCCAGTTCGGCAAACAGCGCAATCAGTTGCGGATAAGTGCGTTCGTTGAACACCAAAAAACCCGTGTCCACGCCATGCGTCAGCGGGCCTTTCGGGCCGGGCAGCGTGATGTCTACGGTGTGGGTGTGGCCGCCGAAATAGTCGCCCGCTTCAAAAAGCGTGATGTCGGCCTGGCCTTGCAAGGCGTGCGCCGCTGCCAGGCCGGAAATGCCCGAGCCGACGATGGCCACCTTGAGCGGTGCGGCCTTCATGCCGGCACCTGCCCGGCCGGCTGGCGAATAAAAAGGCTGCGAAGCGTCCCGGAACGAACAAGGAAGAGAGGGAGGAGTAGAACCGCCCCGGGTTGGCAATCTGGCCGTGAGGGCCAGAAAGGCTTCGCAACCATGAAACTGTCTTTACTGCGTGTCGGGCCGGCTTTTAACGGCCTGCGGTTGACGCGCGGTGGTGATGAATCAGAGCCCGACCCGCTCGGCTGAGTTCCCTGCTTGGAGAGCGTGGGCCGGTAAAGTTTTGTCAAGCAGCGCTGGACTTGTGAGGCGTTGTTCATGGCTTGGCCAGCTGCTTCTCAAGCTCTGCCACAAACTTGCTGCTGCCGGGGTCGGTCATTGAATTGAAGGCGGTGACTGCCTTGCCATCGCGCCCGATGATGTATTTGTAGAAATTCCAGCGCGGCGGCGTGTCGGTTTTGGCGGCCAGTTGCTGGAACAGCGGGCTGGCGTCCTTGCCGCTCACGCGGGTCTTGGTGAACATCGGAAATTTCACGCCAAACGTGCTTTCGCAAAAGTCGGCGATTTCCTTGTTGCTGCCACTTTCCTGTGAAAAATCATTGGACGGAAAGCCCAGCACCACCAGACCCCGGCCCTGGTATTTGGTGTAGAGCGCTTCGAGGCTCTTGTACTGCGGCGTAAAGCCGCAAAAGCTGGCGGTATTGACAACAACGACCACCTTGCCGCTGTACTGGCACAGCGACTGCGGTTTTTCGTCTTGCAGGCGCAGCACGTCTTGCTGCAGCAGCGCGGGGCAAGCCTGCGGCGCTGCAGCCGCCGGCAAGGTGCCAGCTGGCGCGCCGGCAGCGTAGGCGGGAGAGCCCACAAAAGCAGCGCCTGCCAGCAGCGCTGCGGACAAAGAGGTCAGGGAAAACGCATTCATGGCGGACTCGCAATAAAAAGTGGCAGGTGGGGCATCTTGCTCTGTGCGGTTTTCTGCCCGGTATCGGCATCCGCCAAGGCGGATGCGCAAGCGGGTATTGATTGAATACGCAGCATGACCGAGAGTGGATTCAGACGCCAGCCTATTTTTTTAAACGCAGTGCGTGGGCGGCGTCTGCATAATCTTGAGTCTTTGCTGGTTTTGGGGTGTGATGCGTGGCGATCCATCGTCGAATAAAGCGCTGCGCTCGCCATGACACCTCAAGCACCCAGCCAGTGGGCTGGTTTTGCACTGGCATCAAAAATGATCTCCTCCTTCCATCTCACCGTTTTGTCCGGCCCCCTCAGGGCTGCGCCCCCCATCGCATGAACCCACCTGCTTTCCTCGAAAAAATCGTTGCCCGACAAGACGCCCGCGAGCGCCTGGCTGCCTTGCCGCGCCCCGTGGTGTTCACCAACGGCGTGTTTGACGTGCTGCACTGCGGTCACGCCACGTATCTGGCGCAGGCGCGTCAGCTCGGCGGCAGTCTGGTGGTGGCGCTGAACACCGATGCATCGGCGCGGCGGCTGGGCAAAGGCCCGGAGCGGCCCCTGAACCGCGAGGAAGACCGCGCGGTGCTGATCGCGGCGCTGGAGTCGGTCAGTCTTGTCACCTGGTTTGACGAGGACACGCCGCTGGAGTTGATTGCCGAACTCAAGCCCGACGTGCTGGTCAAGGGCGGCGATTACGATATGGATGCGCTGGCCGAAACGGCGGTGGTGAAGGCGTATGGCGGTCGGGCGCTGGCGATTCCGTTTGTTGAGGGCTATTCGACGACGGCGCTGGTGAAGAAGATTCGTGCGGGGTCTTCTGGCGGCTGAGTTTGGCTATTTAATTAATAGCTGCTTGCGCCCGTCCTGATTGTGCATGAGACTGATTTGATTGAATTTTTTAATGGCGCGAGGTCAGCCACGCTAACGGACATGACTTGCAAGATTTCAGCTGTTGTTTGTACAAACTTGCCTGGGGTGTCGGCAAGCCTGAGCCGTTGAAGCATGCCTTGTCAGGATTCTGGTCGCGCCGCATCACTGATGCACATCGCATGATTTACAAGGTGGAAGGCGACGCGCTATGCCTTGCGCAGCTTCGATATCGCTATTGAGCCGGACTCACACGCTGCAATAGTGCAGGATGACTGGCTTACAAGTCGGTTGCAACCAGATCAGCCGGCAGCCGTCTTGACGTTAGCCGGTGCCGCATGCAGCTGAAGCCCCAGCGCACCCACGACGCGCAAAATGGTGGCGAACTCAGGATTCCCGTCTTGTAGCTGATAAGGTTGGAATTCAATCTCAGTCGAAGGCAGTGCACTACGGGTTAGGCATCTTTTTTGAACACCCGCAGATCGAGAATATCGTAGAACTCAGGCAACCACTTCTTGAGAAGCTCATGCTCTGCCTCATTGACACTGACCCATGACGGGGTCATCCGGTAGAGAATTTCTCGTTCTCGAACGACCAATAAAGTGGTTATTTGACCTTTGGAGAAACTGCACGACTCAAGAAAGTATTTTTTCAGGAAGCCGGTCACAGCCTTAGACACCTTTACCCCAACCTGCTTTCCCCATAATCGGTTATCTAACGGAATATCGAGAGTTTTTGTGGCACCGTAGTCAACATACTCCTGCTCAGTTTTTCCGGCAAGCATCCCCGGCTTTGGTTTGGGGTGAACTATGTGATCACGCAATTTCAAAACATCTGTGGCCAGCTCCGTCTCTCTGCTTCCTCGGTCAATGTGTTGCCCACAAACAGCGAACAGGTGGTAGTCGAGTTTGGATATGGGAGGCAGTTTATCCAACTCCTGAAGTAGCTTTGCTGGCAGGCGCAGAGCCAATAGACAACTGTTGGCGATGCATTCAAGCAGTAGTGCCGCGTTTGCTATTGACGACCGGGCATTCGCAAATCCAAGCTGTGTCTCACCCGCAATTTCGCTTTGTTCCAGAAAAATGACGATATCAAATATTAGCGTCAGTGCACGTTGATCTACAAACTGAATATCGGGGAGGCTCATTACTTAAGACTCCTATCTTTGATGTATCGCGATGGGCTTCTGTCTATCACGGCCCCACATCCCCAGCCCGCACCGCAACCACCTCCCCAGGCTTGCCTCGCACCCGCCCCACCATCCGCTTGATGAAATGCTCCAGATCATCCATATAGGTAAACACCGCCGGCACCACCAGCAGACTCAGCACGGTGGACGTAATCAGTCCGCCAATCACCGCCACCGCCATCGGTGAGCGAAAGCTTGAATCCGCCGCGCCAAAGCCGAGCGCAATCGGCATCATCCCGGCGCCCATTGCCAGCGTGGTCATGATGATCGGCCGGGCGCGCTTGTGGCAGGCGTCGAGCAGCGCGTCCCAGCGGCTCATGCCTGCCACCACCGGCCGGCCGTCGCTGCCGTCATGGCCGCGCCGGGCCACGATGGCGTACTCGACCAGCAAAATCGAATTTTTGGTGGCAATGCCCATCAGCATGATCAGGCCGATCAGCGACGGCATGGAAAAGCTTTTTTGCGCAATCAACAAGCCGACAAACGCGCCGCCCAGCGACAAGGGCAGCGCCGCCAGAATCGTCACCGGGTGCAAAAAGTCCTTGAACAGCAGCACCAGCACGATGTAGATGCACAGCACGCCGGTCAGCATCGCCAGGCCAAAGCTGGCAAACAGCTCTCCCATGACTTCGGCGTCGCCAATTTCCACCACCTTCACGCCGGGTGGCAGGTTTTTCACGGCGGGCAGCGCTTGCACGGCCTTGGTCACGTCGCCCAGCGGCAGGCCGGACAGCTCGATCTCGAAGTTGACGTTGCGCGAGCGGTCGTAGCGGTCAATGATGGCCGGGCCGCTGGCCATGCTCAGCGTGGCGACCTGGCCCAGCATCACCGGGCCTTTGGCACCGGGCACCGACAGGCGCTCCAGCACGCTCAAATCCTGGCGCGCGGCGTCGGCCAACCGTACCACGATGGGCACCTGGCGCTCGGACAAGTTGAGCTTGGGCAGGGACACGTCGTAGTCGCCCAGCGTGGCAATGCGCAGCGTGTCGCCGATGGCGGCGCTGGTCACGCCCAGGTCGGCAGCGCGGGCAAAGTCGGGCCGCACGGCAATTTCAGGACGAATCAAGCTGGCGCTGGATGCGACGCTGCCCAGGCCGGGCACGGTGCGCAGGTCTTTTTCGACCGCGCGGGCGGCAGCGCTCAGCGCCAGTGGGTCTTCACCGGTCAGCACAAGAATGTACTTTTCGCCCGAACCGCCCAGGCCGACTTTGCTGCGCACACCGGGCAATGTTTCCAGCGCGGTACGCATCTTGTTCTCAATTCCCTGCTTGCGTGGCCGATCGCCGCGTTCTGCGAGCAGCACGGTCAGCGTGGCCTTGCGGGTTTCCGCTGCACCTGAACCGGCAAACGGGTCGCTGCCTGCCGTGCCGCCGCCAATCGTGGTGTAGATGCTGCGCACATGTTCGACCTTGGCAATCAAGAGCCGCGCCTGCTCGGCAGCCGCTTCGGTCTGCGCCAGGCTGGAGCCCGGTTGCAGCTCCAGATAAACCTGCGTCTGCGAGTTGTCGTCGGGCGGAATGAAACCGGTGGGCAGCAAGGGAATCAGTGCAATCGAGCCGATAAAAAACAGCGTGGCCGCCACCATGGTGACCACCCGGTGCTTCAGGCACCAAGCGGCCGCGCGCATGTACACCTTCAGCCAGCCCGGCTCCTTGTGCTCGCCGACGAGGGGCTTGAGCATGTAGGCCGCCATCATCGGCGTCAGCACCCGCGCCACCACCAGCGAAGCCACCACGGCCAGCGCCGCCGTCCAGCCGAACTGTTTGAAGAACTTGCCGGCCACGCCGCTCATGAAGGCGGTTGGCAAAAACACCGCCACCAGCGTGAAGGTGGTGGCGACTACCGCCAGGCCAATCTCGTCAGCCGCTTCCATTGCCGCCTGGTAGGGCGTCTTGCCCATGCGCAAGTGGCGCACGATGTTCTCGACCTCGACAATCGCGTCATCGACCAAAATGCCGATGACCAGCGACAGCGCCAGCAGGCTGATGATGTTGATTGAAAAGCCCAGCAAATGCATGCCGATGAAAGCCGGAATCACCGACAGCGGCAGCGCCACCGCCGACACAAAAGTCGCCCGCCAGTCGCGCAAAAACAGCCACACCACCAGCACCGCCAGAATGCCGCCTTCGTACAGCAGGTGCATCGAGCCGTCGTATTCCTCCTCGACCGGCTTGACGAAATTGAAGGCTTCGGTCAGCACCAGGTCGGGGTGTTGCACCTGTAATTCTTTCAGCGCCGCCTGCACCGCCGCGCCGACAGTGACTTCGCTTTCGCCCCGGCTGCGGGCGACTTCAAAACCGACCACCGGCTTGCCGTCGAGCAGCGCGGCTGAACGCGGCTCAGACACGGTGTCGCTGACGGTGGCCACGTCGCTCAGGCGAATCTTGCGGCCATCGGGCAAGGCCAGTTCGAGCGCGGCCAGTTCCTGCGCCGACTTGACCGTGGCCAGCGTGCGTACCGGCTGCTCGCTGCCGCCCAGGTCGGTGCGGCCACCGGCGCTTTCAGTTTGCACTTGCTTGAGCTGGCGCGAAATATCGGCCGCGCTGGCACCCAGCGCCTGCAACTTGGACGCATCCAGCGCCACCCGCACTTCACGCGTCACGCCGCCGACACGGCTGACCGCGCCCACGCCGCGCACCGCCAGCAGCTTGCGGGCAATGGTGTTGTCGACAAACCACGACAGCGCTTCGGCGTCCATGCGGCCAGATGAAATCGTGAAAGCCAGAATCGGCTGGCCCGACAAGTCCACCTTGGTGACGACCGGGTCGCGCACGTCGGCAGGCAAATCAGAGCGCACCCGCGCCACGGCAGAGCGCACGTCGTCCACCGCTTCCTGCACCGGCTTTTCGAGGCGAAATTCAGCGATGACGCTGACGCCGCCGTCCTGCACCTTGGTCATGATGTGCTTCAGGCCCTGCACCGTGGCGATGGAATTTTCCAGCTTTCGGGCAACCTCGGTTTCCAGCTGCGCGGGCGCTGCGCCCGGCAGCGACGCCGAGACGCTGACGGTGGGCAAATCGATGTCGGGAAAGTTCTGCACCTTCATGGCGTTGAAGGACAAGATGCCGCCAAAGGTGAGCAGCACAAACAGCATCACCGCCGGAATCGGGTTCTTGATTGACCAGGAGGAAACGTTCACGGTTTTGCTCCTGCTTTGATAGCTGCTTGCGCAGGTGCAGCCTGCACAGGAGCCGTATTTGACTCATTTTCCTGCCCAAGGCGCACCAAATCGCCGTCATTCAGGAAACCTGCGCCGTTGACGACGATGCGCGCGTCCGCTGGCAAGCCCGAAACGACCTCGATACGTTCGCCCGACAGCCGGCCGGTTTGCACCTTGAGCTGGCTGACGCGGTTGCCATCGCCCAGCTGGAACAGGTAATTGAAGCCGTCGCGCACCACCAGCGCGCGCTGTGGCACCGTCAGCGCTTCGGTTGCGCCCAGCTCGAACTCGCCACGGGCGAACATGCCGGCTTTCGCTGCCCCCACGCTCCCCACTGCGTAGGGTTCGCTGCCCCCCAAGGGGGCTGTGCTGGCTTGGGGCGGCCCGGCGCGGCGCACGGCAGTTAACGTTTTGCTGGAGGCCGGCAGATCAACATACACCAGCGCCGCGCGCGTTTGCGGGTCAACGCTGGGCGCGACCATGCGCACCCGGCCGCGCAAGGTGCCGCCGCTGGCCGGCACCACGCTGACCGGCGTGCCGACGGCAATGCGGCCCAGTTCGCTTGACGTGACTTCGGCGCGCCACTCCAGCCGGCCCTGGCGGATCATGCGGAACAATTCCGCGCCGCTGCCGACCACCGAGCCGACGGTGGCGGTGCGGACTGAAATCACGCCGCTGTCGGGGGCCAGCACCTGCGTTTGCCGGCTGCGCAACTGCTGCGCACTCAGCACCGCTTGCGCCGCTTCGGCGCGGGCCTTGGCGGTTTTCTCTGTGGTCTGGTACTGGTTGATCTGCTGCGTGCTCAGCGCACCCGAGCTTTGCAGGCTGCGCGCGCGTTGGGCGTTGCCAGCGGCGTCAGCGGCATTGGCCTGCGCTTCGAGCAAGCTGGCGCGTGCCTGCGCCACATCGGCCTGCACGCTGTCCGTGGCAAACGTCGCCAGCACTTGGCCGGCTTTGACCACATCGCCGACGTTGACGCGCACGTCGGTTAGCCGCAGGCCACTGGATTCAGCCCCGATGGCGGCTTCTTGCCAGGCCGCAATGTTGCCGTTGGCGGCCAGCTTGATCGGCAGACGCACCGACTCGGGCAGGGCGACCGTCACGGTTAGCGCCGGCTTGGGCGCGGCCTGGGCGCTGGCGGGTGTTGCTGCGGGCTTGCGGGCAGAGACGTAAAAGAACGCACCCGCCGCCACGGCGAGCCCCACCAAAATGACAACAACAATGGGTTTGAGTTTGAATTTTTGCATGGCGTGAAAGAAGAATCAGGACGATGAACGGGTTCAGCGCAGGGCGGGCAAGGCCGGCGGCTGGCTGGATTGGGCGGGCGGCACCAACTTGGCGGCAGTGGCATTTGGCGCGGCGTTGGCGTGCTGGCTGGTGTCCGCCAGCGCGGGCGTCCAGCCGCCGCCCATGGCGCGGTACAGCGCGACCCAGGCGGACAGGCGCTCGCGTTGCAGCGAGATTTGCGTGGTCTGCGCGGCCAGCTGGCTGCGGCGTGCGTCTTCGAGTTCGACCAGACTGGCCAAGCCGCTCTGAAAGCGCGCTTCGGTGCCGGTGAACGCGGCGCGGTAGCCGGCCACGGCGGTTTGCGCATCGCCTTCGCGCGCGGCAGTGCTTTGCAGGTTGACCAGCGCTTCTTCCACCTCGCGCACGGCTTGGCGCACTTTGGCGCGGTAAAGGGCGGCGGCTTCGTCGTAGCGCGCCTGCGCGGCCTGTACGTCGGCGGCGCGGCGTCCGCCGTCAAACAGCGGCACGCTGAGCGCCAGCGGGCCGATCGACCAGGTCGTCAGGTTGGCCGATGCGCCGCTGCTGCGAAAGTTCGACGCGCCAATCGAGCCGCCCAGACTCAGGCGCGGGTAGCGCTGGGCGTCGGCGCTGCCCACGTCGGCGCTGGCCGCCGCCACATCGCGCGCGGCGCTGAACACATCGGGCCGCTGCGCCAGTGCGTCCGCCGGTACGCTTGCTATTGAAAAAATAGCTGCTTGTGCCCGTGGAGATTGCGCCAGCGCCACTTTTTGCTTTATTTCAAGCTCTGGCAGGCCGCTCAGGGCGACCAGCGCCTTGATGTCGAGTTCGCATTGGGCGTTTTGCTGTGTCGCTCGGCCCCTGGCTTCGGCCGCACTGGCGCGGGCCAGCGCATCGGTGGCCGGTGCGGTGAAACCGGCGCGGGTGCTCAGGCCGGACAGGCGCGCGGTTTCCTGGCGCGACGTGGCGTCGGTGCGCGTGACCTGCGCCAGCTGGTTGCAGCTGCGCAGGCTGTAATACTGGTTGGCCACTTCCGCCGCCACCGACACCCGCGCATCGTGCCATTGCGCTTCGGCACCGGCCAGACGCTCGTCGGCGGCATTGCGGCTGGCGCGGTTAGCGCCGAACACGTCGATTTCCCAGCTGGCCTGCAAGCCGCCCTGCGTGGTGGTGACGATGGGCGCCGGATCAGACCCGACGCCGCTTTGCAGCGAACGGCCCCGATTGACGCTGGCCGACGCATCGAGCGACGGCCCCAACGCTGCGCCGGCCGCAACCTGCGTGGCGCGCGACTGCTCGATGCGCGAGCGCGCCGTTGCCACGGTCGGGCTGACGGCTTGTGCTGCGGCGATCAGTTCGACCAGCAACGGGTCGCCTTGTTGCTGCCACCACTGCGTCAGGTCGGTCAGCTTGCCGTGGTGCGGCTTTTCCGGCAGTCCGGCATCTGCTGCCGGGCTGACTTGCGGCGGCAAAGGCGCAGACCACTGCGCGGGCACCGGCGCTGACACCGTGCCGGGAACGTTGGCCGTGGCGCAAGCGCCCAGCCCCAGCGGCAGCAGGACGCAAAAAAGAAGGGTAGGGGTTTTCATGCGGCGCTCTGGCTGGCGTTGCTGTGGAGAGAAGGAGTGAGCAGGGAAGCCTGCGCGGGGTCGGTGCTGCGCTGCGCTGCTTCGATGTTGACCATGGCTTCGGCGTAGTTCACCATCTGCTCGCACCAGGCGTCGATGCCTTCGGTATCGAGCAGCCGGGGCCGGATGGCCTGCACGATGTCGCGCGTGATGAACAGCTGCACCGCCAGCCCGGTGATGCTGAAGGCCAGCCGGTGCAGGCCGTCATCGGCTTGCATCAAGGCCAAGTGGCGGCAGAGCAGGCCCACCAGCGCCGCATGCGCCGGTTTGATGCCGTTGTCAATTTCTTCGGCCCAGACGCCGGTCGGTTCGAGCATTTCCCGAAAATGCAGGCGAGTGCATTGCTGCACCAGTTCGCCTTGCTTCATCGGGGCCAAAAAACTGGCCATAAAGCCGTGCAGCGACTGGCGCAGGCTCAAGTCGGGTGGGTCCAGCGTCGCCAGGTGGTCTTGGGCGCAGCCCATCGGCTCGGTGAACGCCGCGCGGTACAGCCCGGCCTTGTCGCCGAAGTAGTAGCTGATGGCGGCCAGATTCGCGCCGGCGGCCAGCGCAATCTCGCGCGTCGAGGTCTTGGCAAAGCCTTTTTCGGCAAACAGCCGCAGCGCAGCATGCAGCAGCAGCTGTCGGGCTTCGACGCCGTCGGAGCGCTGCTTGCGCGGCTCGGCAGCGCTGGGTGGGAGGTCGCTTGAAATCATGCGCTGGATTACAGCACACAAGTTAATCAAACGATTGATTTAATTAAATCAATCGTTTGATTTGAAGCAGGCGGTCCACAGCGCCTGAATGGCGTCGCGTTCGGCCTGCAACGCGGGCGGCACGACTTGCGTGGGTTCTTCATTCAGCCGCGCCTTGTGCTGCACGCGCCGCAGTTCGCGGTAGGCGCTGGCGGCGTGCTGGCCTATGCCATCGGGCAGCAGGCCGGCGGTTTCGGCGCGCAGCAGCAGGGCGATGTTGCCGACGTTGGCGACCAGCTCCGGATGCTGCGCCGACTGCGACAGCACCAAATATTGCACGGCAAATTCGGCATCGACCATGCCGCCGGTGCTGTGTTTGACATCGAATTTTTCGCCCCGCACCGGATGCGCGCTGCGTATTTTTTCGCGCATGTCCATGATTTCGTGGCGCAGCCCCGCCGGGTCGCGCGGCGAGGTGATGACCGCCCGGCGCACCTCGTCAAAGCGCTCGCGCAAAGACATCTCGCCGAGTACAAAGCGGGCGCGCGTCATGGCCTGATGTTCCCAAGTCCAGGCGGTGTTGCTGCCGCGCCGCTGCTGGTAGTTGGCGTAGGCCGCAAACGGCGTGACCAGCAGGCCCGAGCTGCCGTTGGGGCGCAGCGCGGTGTCGATTTCGTACAGGTCGCCTTCGCCGGTCTTGACGGTCAGCCAGTTGATGAGCTTGCGCACAAAAGCGCCATACACTTCGGGCGCGCGCTCGTCGTCATCTTCATAGACAAACACGATGTCCAGGTCGCTGCCATAGCCGAGCTCTTTGCCGCCGAGCTTGCCGTAGGCAATGATGGCGAACTGGGGCGTGTCGCGGTGCCGGTTTTTCAGGTGCTGCCAACACCAGTCGGCGGTGATGTTGAGAATGGCTTCAGCCAGCGCGCTCAGGTCGTCGGCGACCTGCTCGACCGTCAGCACGGCCTCCACGTCGCGGGCCAGGGTGCGAAACACCTCGACATGGTGGGCGCGCCGCAGCAGGTTCAGGCAGGTTTCCTCGTCGTCTTCGCCGGTGCGCCGCAGCGCTGCGAGCCGCTGCTGCAGCTCCCTGGAAAAGGCGGCGTCGTCAAACCGCTCGTGCAGCAGCTCGTCGCTGGCCAGCTCGTCAATCACGCCGGGGTGCTGCAGCAGGTAGCGCGCCGGCCATCGGGCCGCGCCCAGCAGCCGGAGCAGCCGTTCATGCACCGCCGGGCGTTCGAGCAGCAGCGCCAGATAACTTTCGCGTCGCAGCAGCGGCTCGACCCAGTCAATCAGCCGCAGTGCCGCTTCTTCAGTCACGGTGCCTTCCAGCAGCCACTGGGCGGTGCGCTGCACCAGCCGGCTCAGGCGAACGCGCGAATCCTCTCGCAGCGCAAGAACGCGCGGATTCTGGCGCCACAAGGCCAGGCGGCTGCGAAACTGCGCCGGCCATTCGGTGGGCAGCTGGTCAAGCAGGTCGTCAAGCTGCGGAGGGGGGGCGTTGCCGGGTTTGCCGCAGCCCTTGCACTCCGGTTTGCCGCCGAGCAGGATGTCGAACTCGCCGGCGACCAGTTCGCGGTGGGCGTCCAGGTCATGCAAAAAGTTGCAGCACGACGCATAACCCATGGTGGCGGCAATCCACGCCAGGTCGTTGTCGTCGGTGGGCAGGACATGGGTCTGCTGGTCGTCCAGATACTGGATGCGGTGCTCGACGCGGCGCAAAAAATCGTAGGCCCGCGCCATGGCGTCGGCGGTGTCTTGCGGCATCAGGCCGGCATGGGCCAGGCGCTGCAGCGCGTCCAGCGTGGGCCGGGTGCGCAGTTCGGGAAACTGGCCGCCGCGCACCACCTGCAGCACCTGCACGGTAAATTCAATTTCGCGAATGCCGCCGCGCGACATCTTCACATCGTTGGCGCGCTCGGGGTGGCCGGCGCAGCGCTTGGCTGCATGTTCGCGGATTTGCCGGTGCAGCACGCGCAGCGCATCAAACACGTTGTAGTCCAGGTAGCGCCGAAAGACAAACGGCAGCACCGAGCCGCGCAAGGCCTGCGCCGAGCCGTTCTGGATGCATTCCAGCGGCGCCACGACCCGGCTCTTGAGCCAGGCAAAACGCTCCCATTCGCGACCTTGCGCCTGAAAATATTCTTCCAGCGCATTCAGCGAGGTGGCCGCCGGGCCTGAATTGCCGTTGGGCCGCAGCGCCAGATCGACACGAAACACAAAGCCGTGCTCGGTGGCGTCGCCGATCAGGCCGAACACCGCCCGCACCTGACGGGCGAAATATTCGTGGTTTGAAATCTGGCCCCGGCCATCGGGCCGGCCTGCGGTTTCGCCGTCGTGGTCATAGACATAAATCAGGTCGATGTCGCTGGACACATTGAGTTCACGCGCGCCCAGCTTGCCCATGCCGACCACCCACATGTGGGCGAGTTCGCCGCCTTCGGCCTGCGGCGCGCCATGCTGCGCATCCAGCGCCTCGCGGGAGTGGCGCATGGCTACATCGAGTGCCAGTTCGGCCAGCTCGGTCATGGCGCGGGTCACGACGTGCAGTGAAGCGCCAGATATAGAAACCCCTGCGACGGCGGGAGATTCCACCCCAGCAGGGGCCACGGAACCGGCTTCGCCGGGCCGTAGGCGCAGCACCCCCTCGGGGGGCAGCGAAGCACACGCAGTGGCGAGCGTGGGGGTCACATCCAGGAGCGTGGGGGTCACATCCAGCACCACCAGCCGCTCCAGCACCAGCTGGCGCAGCACGCGCAGCGCAGCGCCGGTTTCCAGGCCGCTGGCCAGCAGCGCATCGAGCGTGGTCTGCATCGTGGCGCGCACCGGCTCGCCGGCGGGCAGCAGGGGCATTTGCCCGGCATAGCGGCGGCGAATACGCTGGACATAGCGGGAATAGGCCGAGAGGGCCAACCCCGCAGCAAAGGGGGTTTCATCGCAGGCAGTTGAGGGGAGGGTCATCACACTACTTCACAAACTTCGTGGTTCTGCGCCAGTCGGCTGTTGCCGTCGGCGGTCATAATTCCCAAGTCAATGGAGCCTACCCCTACCCGTCCGTCCGCTTTGCCTGTCCTGCCGTCGCGTCGTCTTCGATGGGTTGCCCGGACTGTGCGCGGCCTGTTGTGGCTGGTCGCATCGGCCTGGCTGGTCTTTGGACTGAGCTGGTGGGTGCTCCACGGCTGGATTGTGCCGCGAATTGCCGAGTTTCGTCCGTATCTGGAGCAGCAAGCCAGCAAGGCGTTAGGGGTACCGGTTCGCATCGGCCAGATCACCGGCCGTTCGCTGGGGGCGATGCCCTCGTTCGAGCTGCATGACGTCACGTTGCTCGACAGCCAGGGGCGCGAAGCCGTACGCCTGCCGCGCGTGGTGGGCGCGCTGTCGCCCGCTTCGCTGTGGGGACTGGGCTTTGAGCAACTGGTGATCGAGCGGCCCGAGCTCGATATCCGGCGCGCCGCCGACGGAAAAATATTTGTCGGCGGGCTCGAAGTGTCCAAAGACAGCACGACCGGCCACAGCGCCGTGGCGGACTGGTTTTTCTCGCAGATGGAATTTGTCGTGCGTGATGGCACCGTGCGCTGGACTGACGAGATGCGCCAGGCGCCGCCGCTGGCCTTGAGCCAGGTCGATGCCGTCGTGCGAAATGGCCGGCACCGCCACCGGATGCGGCTGGATGCGACGCCGCCGCCGGAATGGGGAGATCGCTTCAGTCTCAGGGGAATTTTCAGGCAGCCGCTGCTGACCGGGCGCACCGGCGATGTCATGACCTGGACCGGGCAGGTGTACGGAGATTTTTCGCGTGTTGATGTGGCCCGTTTCCAGCACTATGCGCGCCTGGCTTCGCTGGACGTGGCACTGAACCGGGGCCAGGGCGCGCTGCGCGCCTGGCTTGACGTCAGCAAGGGAAAAATCACCCATGCACTGGCCGATGTGGCGCTGCGGGACGTAGACGTGAGGCTGGGCGCAAAGCTGGAGCCGCTGGGGTTTGAATCCCTGGCCGGGCGTGTTGGGGCCAGCCAGCATGCGCAGGGATTTGATTTCAGCACCGAAGGCCTGCAGTTTCGTGCCCGCGATGGCCTGCAGTGGCCGGGCGGCAACCTGGCGCTGGTTTACACCCACCAGACACGCAGCGCAAGCGAAACCACCACGCTCAAGGCCGACCGGCTGGACTTGGCGACGCTGACCCGAATTGCCAGCCGCCTGCCGCTGGACAGCGGGATGCAGGCAATGCTGGCTTCTTTTGCGCCCCAGGGGCTGGTGGAAGCGCTCGATGCCCGGTGGCAGGGGCCGCTGGACGCACCTACCGGCTATACGGCCAAAGGCCGGGTGGCGGGCCTGCGTGTTGCAGCGTTGCCCGCGCCCGTTCCTGCGCCAGGCGGGCGCGCTGCGGCTGCCGTGGAGGCTGTTCCGGGCCGTCCGGGTGTGAGCGGCGCCACGGTGGACTTCAACCTCACGCAGGAAGGCGGCCAGGCCAGCGTGAAAATCGCCAAGGGTGCGCTGGACTTGCCGGGTATTTTTGAAGACGCCAAACTGCAGCTCGACCAGTTTTCCACCGAAGCGAAATGGAAGGTGGCAGGCCAGAAAATCGAGGTGCAGCTGCGCGATGTGAAGTTTGCCAACGCCGACGCCCAGGGGCAGGCGCAGGTGCGCTGGCAGACCGATGACCGCGTCAGTGGTGCGCCCGCTGCCGGCAGTTCTTCAGACCGCCGTTTCCCCGGAATTCTTGATTTGCAAGGCAGCCTGAGCCGGGGCGATGGCAGCCGGGTGCATCGCTATTTGCCGCTGGTGCTGGGGGCTGACGTGCGCCACTATGTGCGCGATGCCGTGGTGAAGGGCCAGGTCAGCGACGTGAAGTTCAATGTCAAGGGCGCGGTCGAGGACTTGCCTTTCACCAGCGCAGCGCAGGGGGACTTCCAGGTGTCGGCCAAAGTGCGCAACGGCCAATTTGTCTATGTTCCCAAGTCGCTGCAGCCGCCGGGCGCAGCCCCCTGGCCGGCGCTGACGGAACTCAATGGAGAACTGGTTTTTGACCGCGCCTCGCTGGAGGTGAAGGGTGCGAGCGGCAAGGTTGCCGGCCTGCCGGGGCTGCATCTCATCAAGGGCGACGCCCGCATTGCCGACCTGATGCACAACGCGACCGTGGAAGTGACGACCGACATCAAGGGGCCGCTGTCTGAAGCGCTTGGTTTTGTCAACACCTCACCGCTCAGCGATATGACGGAGAAAGTGCTGGCGCAGGCCACGGCGAGCGGCATGGCCGACTACCGTTTTCGCCTGCGCCTTCCTATCGATGACATCGACAAATCGACGGTTGAAGGCACGGTAACGCTGCCCGGCAATGATGTGAAGTTTGCTGCGCAAGCGCCACTGATGGCCCGGCTCAAAGGCGCGGTGAACATCACGGAAAAAGGGTTTTCCGTGGCCGGCGCGCAGGCCAGCCTGCTGGGCGGCGACATTCGCATTGACGGCGGCACGCGCCCTGCGGCGGCTGCGCCGGGCAGCAAGACCAGCGTAGCCTTCAAGGCGCAAGGCAGCCTGACGGCAGAAGGACTGCGCCAGGCCAGAGAGCTCGGGCTGGTGTCGCGCCTGGCAGCGCATGCCAGCGGCAGTGCGGCGTACACGGCTTCGGTTCTTTTCCGGCGCGGCGTGCCCGAAGTGCTGGTCTCCAGCAGCCTGCAGGGCATGGCGCTGAGCTTGCCCGCGCCTCTGGCCAAGAGTGCTGAAGCCGCGTTGCCCGTCCGCTTTGAGAGTGCCCTGGTGCCGGGCACGCTGGAGGCCGGGCAAACGCTGCAAGACCAGTTGTCGCTGAGCATCGGGCGCATCGCGGTGGTCAACTATGTGCGCGATGTCAGCGGCCCAGAACCGCGCGTGATCCGGGGCGGCATTGGCGTCGGGCTGGAGGCCGGAGAGTCGGTTCCTTCGCCAGAGAAGGGCGTGGGTGCCAATATCAATCTGGCGCGGGTAGACCTCGATGCCTGGGAAAAAATGCTGGACGATACAACCGGCGGCGGTATCTCAAAGGCCGGTGCTGCGACGCCTTCTGCAGCCAGTTCGGGCGCATCGGCGGCGGCCATGAGTTACCTGCCCACGCTGATGGCGATACGCGCCAAGGAACTCAAGCTGCAGGGGCGCAACCTGAACAACGTGGTGGTGGGCGCCAGCCGCGACGGCCTGAACTGGCGCGCCAATATCGACGCCGCCGAGCTGGACGGTTATCTGGAGTTTCGCCAGCCCGGCGCGCAGGGCGCTGGCCGCCTGTATGCCCGGCTTTCCCGCCTGAGTCTGGCCGCCAGCGAAGCCAGCGAGGTCGAGGCGATTCTGGATGAGCAGCCGGCCAGCATTCCGGCGCTCGACATCGTGGTTGAAAACATGGCGCTGCGCGGCAAGCAGCTGGGCCGGGTTGAAATTGACGCCGTCAATCGCAACGCCTCGGCAGCCGAAGGCGGTGTGCGTGAATGGCGGCTGAACAAGTTCAACATCATCTTGCCGGAAGCCGTGCTGACCGCCAGCGGCAACTGGACCGCCATCGTTCCGGCCGGGCCGCGTGCAGCCGCGCCGCCGGGCGAACGCCGCCGCTCTGCGATGGACTTCAGGCTCGACATTGCCGACTCGGGCGAGTTGCTCAAGCGCTTTGGCATGGACGGCGTGATCCGGCGCGGCAAAGGCCGGCTTGAAGGCCAGGTGGCTTGGGTCGGCTCGCCCCTGAGCCTGGACTATCCGAGCCTGAGCGGGCAGGTCAATGTGAACGTCGAATCCGGTCAGTTCATGAAGGCCGACCCGGGCATTGCCAAGCTGCTGGGTGTGCTCAGCCTGCAATCCCTGCCGCGCCGGCTGACGCTCGATTTCCGTGACGTTTTTTCGCAGGGCTTTGCCTTTGACTTCGTTCGCGGCGATGTGGGCATTCAGCAGGGCGTGGCAAAAACCAATAATTTGCAGATGAGCGGCGTCAATGCGGCCGTGCTGATGGACGGCAGCGCCAATGTTGAAGAAGAAACGCAAGACCTCAGGGTCGTGGTGGTGCCTGACATCAACGCCGGAACGGCTTCGCTGATTGCGACCGCCATCAACCCGGTCGTCGGTTTGGGAACCTTTTTGGCGCAGATGTTCCTGCGCCGCCCGCTGATGGAAGCGGCCACCCAGGAATTCCACATTGACGGCACTTGGTCAGACCCCAAAATTACCAAAATTGATCGCAAGGCCAGGGCGCAGAGCTTGGTGCGCGAACTCACTCCGGAGACAAAACAGCCATGAAAACAGCCGCTATCCAGATGGTTTCAGGAACCAGTGTGCAGGCCAACCTGGCCGCCGCCCGCGCGCTGCTGCAGCAGGCCGCCGACCAGGACGCTGAACTGGCCGTGCTGCCGGAGTATTTTTGCGTCATGGGCATGCAGGACACCGACAAGCTGTCGGTTCAGGAAAAAGCCGGTAGCGGGCTGATCCAGGACTTTTTGAGCCAGTCGGCCCGTGAACTGAGGCTGTGGATTGTCGGCGGCACGCTGCCAACCGCCACCAGCGACGCGAATCGGGCCTGCAACAGCTCGCTGGCGTACGCGCCTTCGGGTGCCTGCGTCGCGCACTACGACAAGATTCATCTGTTCCGGTTTGCACAAGGACTGGAAGACTATGACGAAACTCGGGTGCTTGATGCCGGCACGCAGCCGGTGCGGTTTGAGCTGCCTTCACGCGACGGCCAGATCTATACCGTCGGCATGAGTGTCTGCTATGACCTGCGGTTTCCCGAGTTGTACCGCGCCCTGAAAGCCGACCTGTTGCTGGTGCCCAGCGCCTTTACCTACACCACCGGCCAGGCCCACTGGGAATTGCTGCTGCGCGCCCGCGCCATCGAAAACCTGGCCTATGTGGTGGCGGCCGCGCAGGGCGGCACGCATGAAAACGGCCGACGCACCTGGGGCCACAGCATGGTGGTCGGGCCTTGGGGCGAGATTCTGGCGCAGCAGGCCGAGGGCGCAGGCGTGGTCATGGGTGACGTGCTGTGCAGCCGGCTGAAAGAGGTTCGCCTGCGCCTGCCGGCCTTGAGCCACAGGGTGTTGTGAGCGCATGACGCTGAAGTCCCCCCGGCTTGCCGGCTGGGCCAGCCAGCGCACTTCCTTGTGGCTGCTGCTGCTGGTGCTGGTGCTGGCGCTGCTGGGCTTGCTGATCTGGCTGGCCGGGCGTTATGAGGCGAGCCTGGTGCAAAGCCGGCTTGACCACAATGTGGCTGAGGCGGTCGTCGACATCCGCTCTGGCCTGAACCGCGATATCCAGGAGCTGCAAGCTTTCAAGGCGCCGTACGCCCACGAACCCGGCATGGCCAGCTGGACTTTGTCAGCCGGCCGCATGCTGCACGAAAGCCGTGAAATCCTGCGGCTTGAATGGCGCAATCAAACGCTGGATGTGCTCGGTGTGGTCGAAACCTCTTTTCGGTCTCCGGTGTTCGAGCGGCTCAAGCGCAACAGCCTGCAGGCCGATGTCAACCTGACCTGCAACACTGCCCGCCGCATGAGCGGCGCGGCGTATTCGGCCAGCTACTTTTTGCCGCAAGCCGATGGGCTGGGGCTGGAGGTGCTGGATATGTGCCTGCCGGTGGTGGCCGGAAGCTTGAGCGGGTACACCGTGGCCACTTATTCGTTGCAAAGCATCCTCGGCGAGCTGGTGGGCCAAACCTTTTCACGCGGCGTCGCCCTGTCGTTCACCGAGGCCGACGGCACGCGCCTGGCATTGCAGGGCACGCCTTTGCGCGGCAGCCGGATTTTTGTGGCCCAGCATCTGCTTGATTTGCCCGGAACCACGCTGGTCGTCCGAATGGAAAGCCGGCTCGGCACCCCGGCCCTTTTCCCTAACGTATTGACGGCGCTGGTGGCTGCCATGTCGCTGGCTTTGCTGGTCGTGCTGTTCCTGCTGGGTCGCGACATGCGCAGGCGGCTACAGGCCGAGCATGATCTGGGCGAGGCGCTGGCCTTTCGCAAAGCCATGGAAAACTCCCTGCTGACCGGCTTGCGCGCGCGCGACCTGCACGGGCGCATCACTTACGTCAATCCGGCTTTTTGCAAAATGGTCGGCGTGGACTCGCAGGACTTGCTCAACCAGAGCATGCCTTCGCCGTATTGGCCGCCGGAGCTTGCCGGCGTTTACCAGAGCCGCCAGGAAATACGGCTGGCGGGCAATCACCTGCCGCGCGAGGGCCATGAATCGGTGTTCATGCGAAAAGACGGCACGCGGTTTCCGGTGCTGATCATGGAAGCGCCGCTGATCAACGCGGTGGGCAAGCACACCGGCTGGATGAGCGCCATTCTCGATGTCAGCGAGCAGCGCCGCACCGAAGAAGTCTCGCGTGCCAGCCAGGATCGTTTGCAGGCCAGCGCCCGGCTGGCGATGGTCGGCGAAATGGCGTCATTGCTCAGCCACGAGCTGAACCAGCCGCTGGCGGCGATTTCAAGCTACGCCACCGGCTCGCTCAATTTGTTGCAGGACGCAGCCGGTCACGCACCGGCAGCATCTCCTTTGCTGGACGATCTGCAGCTTGCCCTGCGCCGCATTGCAGAGCAGGCCGAACGTGCCGGCAAGGTCATCAAGAGCGTGCATGACTTTGTGCGCCGCAGCGAAAGGGTACGCGAAGTGGTGCAGCCGCGCGCGCTGCTCGACGCCATCATGCCGCTGGTGATTTTGCAGGCGCGCAAACTCGGTGTGCGGGTGGACACGCGGGTCGGTGACGCCTGCCTGGCCGTCCTGTGCGACCGCACGATGGTTGAGCAAGTGCTGCTGAACCTGGCGCGCAACGGCATGCAGGCCATGCAAGGCGTCGATGGCACGTCGCCCTTGACAGCCGCATCGGGACAAGCGCTTGAAAAAGTGCTGACATTGCGCATTCGCCCGGCGGCGTCCAATGCGCAAAGCCAATGGGTTGAGTTTGCCGTGATCGACCACGGGGAAGGCATTTCAGAAAAAGTCGCCCAGCAGCTTTTCACGCCCTTCTTCACCACCAAGCCCGAGGGCATGGGGCTGGGGCTGAGCCTGTGCCGCACCGTCATCGAGCAGCATGGTGGTTTTCTCGGCTATGAAAGCGTCCAGCCGCAAGGTACGATTTTCAGTTTCACCCTGCCCGTTGCAGCCGCCGGCCAAGCCGGGGCGGCAACGCAAGGCGCTTTTGAGGAAAGCTGATATGGAACCGATTCATAACGCCATGGTCTACATCGTCGATGACGACAGCAGTGTGCGCGACGCACTGGCCTGGCTGTTGCGCTCGCGGCGTCTGCTCAGCGAAACCTTTGCCAGTGCCGAGGCGTTTGATGCCCGCGTGTCGCAGCGCTTTGAAGTCCAGTCGCCTTCCTGTGTGCTGCTTGATGTGCGCATGGGTGCTTTGAGCGGGCTGGCGATGTTTGAAAAGCTGATTGACTACGGCCTGCTGCCGACCCTGCCGGTCATCTTTTTGACCGGCCATGCCGATGTGCCAACTGCCGTTGGCTCCGTCAAGCGCGGCGCTTTTGATTTTTTTGAGAAACCTTTTTCGGACAATGCCCTGGTCGACCGGATCGAGCAGGCGATTGCACAATCTGCTGCTGCGCTGGCCGAACACAGCCAGACCAACGGCTTGCGAACGCAGCTTGATGGCCTGACCGAGCGCGAGCGCGATGTGATGCGGCTGGTGGTCGGCGGCTTGCCCAATAAACTCGTCGCCGACCAGCTCGACATCAGCGTGCGCACGGTGGAAGTTCATCGTGCGCGGGTTTTTGAGAAAATGGGCGTCAAGTCGGCGGTTGAGCTGGCTAATTTGCTACGAAAATTGTAGCGAATGGCGGTTACTTTTTTTCTTCTTCCGTATCCGGCGCCTGGTGTGCCGATCCGTCCTTGAGCTCGCCTTTTTTACGACCCGAAAACATCGTCCACCACACAATGAATACCAGCAGCAGCAGCGCGCCCAGCGCTTCGAGTAAAAGCAAGACCATGGTATTTTCCTGGAAAACCGTTGAAAGCCTGACGCAGCCCCTGCTGTCCTGGCGCAAAGCTTCAATTATCGTCATTGCCACCTGGCTGGCCGCCTGCGTCAGCACGCCCATGCCGCCCGCCACCCCTGCCGTCGGCACGTCGCCTTTCGCAGGCGTGCGCCCTGGCGACACGGATCCGTTGCCGCCGCCCCGGTTGCACGGCAAAAGCCGCTGGGTGGCTGTGCGTTGGGCCGAGTTGCCGGGTTTTGAAGAAGACACGCTGTTTGAAGCCTGGAACGCCTGGATCAAGAGCTGCGAGCGGCCCGGCCCGGTGTTTGCTCCCCTGTGCAGTGAAGTACGTCGCTTCAGCATTGCTTCGCCAGAGGAGCAGCGCGCCTGGATGTTCGCCCGGCTGCAGCCCTACCGCGTCGAATCCCTGCAAGGCAGCCCGGAAGGACTGCTGACCAGCTACTACGAGCCGGTGCTCAATGCCAGCCGTCAGCCCGGCAACGGATACAGCGTTCCCTTGTACCGCGTACCCGCCACGCTGGGCAGCCGCAGACCGTGGTTTTCGCGCCAGGAAATCGACACCCTGCCCGAGGCGCGCGCTGCGCTCAATGGCCGCGAAATTGCCTGGGCCAGCGACCCGGTGGAGGTGATGTCGCTGCACATCCAGGGCTCGGGCCGGCTCAGCATCATTGAGCGCGACGGCAGCCAGCGTGTGGTTCGCGTGGCGTATGCCGGCTCCAACGAGCAGCCTTTTCGCAGCATTACCCAGTGGTTGTTCAATCAGGGTGAAGGCAAGATGGTCGCGCCCTGGGTCGATTCGACCAAGGCCTGGGCGCTGAAAAATTCACCGCAGCGCGTGCAGCAAATGCTCTGGAGCAACCCGCGCTACACGTTTTTCCAGGAGCAGCCGCTGAGTGATTTCGAGGCCGCTTTTGGCCCCAAGGGCGCGCAAGGCGTGCCGCTGACGCCGGGCCGCTCGATTGCCGTCGATCCGGGCAGCATTCCCTACGGCACGCCGGTCTGGCTGGCCTCGCGCGGCGGTGCGGCCAACCTGCAAAAGCTGGTGCTGGCGCAAGACACCGGCAGCGCCATCGTCGGCGCGGTGCGGGCCGATTATTTTGCCGGCACCGGCGTTGATGCGGGCCTGCTGGCATCGCGCATCAGCCAGCCTTTGCGACTCTGGGCGCTGTGGCCCAAATAAACCCTGAAAGACATGCCCATGAACCCTCACGCACGCCAACAAATAACCGCCCTGATCGCCGTGGCAGGCGCACTGGCGCTGACGGGCTGCGCCGGCATGAACAGCGGCGCGGTGCCCGACATGCAGGCTTACCGCTGTGACCAGGGCCTAAATTTCAGCGTCAGTTTTGTCAACGACACCGCTGTGCTGAAAGGCGCGCGCGGTGACGATGTGCTGCTGCGCGACGCCGGTGGCCAGGGTGCGCAGACGGTCTACAGCAACCCGCGCCTGCGCGCCGAATTCGGCATGGGCGCGGGCGGGCGCGGGGCGGCGCTGCAGTATCTGAAGCCGCCCTTGAGCGCGCGCTGCCAGCGCAACTGACTGCGCGCCGGACACGCCGCAGTGTCATCAAGTTGAAACATGGGCAGGCCACAGTACGCGGGTAATTAATCCCGCTGACGCCGGCCTTCTTCGCCGCGCGCAGCTTATTTGCCCGGAGCGAAATCCCCATGAAACCTGTTGCTACCCTGTCCCGCCGCCGTGCCCTGCAATTTTTTGCAGGCGCGCCGATGCTGCCGCTGTCATCCACCTTTGCCGGAAGCCTTCTGCTGGCCGGCTGTGGCGGTGGCGATGATGTGATTACCCCGCCGGTGGTCACGCCAGCGGCCAGCTACAGCGGCGTCAGTTTTTCTTCCATGCCTGCGCCTACGCTGGCGAATCCGGCCGCAATGGCCACGACCAGCGTCGGCTCTGTGATGACGGTCAACTACAGCGACAGCAGCACGGTCGATTTCAAGCTGGCTTACCAGCCTTTCTTTGTCACCGGCGACATGGTGTCCGACGGCAAAGGCGGTCAGGTGCTGGCCGGCGGCTACTTTGACATCGACAACAACAAGATCATCGACAAGACCGTGGCCGGCAAAGAGCGCCAGTACTTCTCCGACTCGCCGGACGGTACGTCGCTCTTGAGCGTGCCCGGTGCCAAAGTCGACGGCGTCAAGGGCAACCCCGTTTTTGCGGTGGTGCAGTTTGAATACACCAGTTGTGCGCAGGACGGAAAAACCGATATGTACGGCAAGCTGCCATCGCCCATCGCCGTGCTCACGCTTGACCAGGATGTCAAAACCGGCAAGCTGTCGCTGGTCAAATACCACAACGTGGACACCTCCAAAGTGCATGGCCTGTGGATCACCTGCGGCGCCAGCCTGTCGCCGTGGGGCACGCACCTGTCCAGCGAAGAATACGAGCCCGACGCTTTTGCCATTGCCGGCAGCGCCCAGTTCAAGGCCTACAGCCAGAACCTCTATGGCGATGAAACCAAAGCCAACCCGTACCACTACGGCCATATGCCCGAAGTCACCGTGAATCCCGACGGCACTGCGGCCATCAAAAAGCATTTCTGCCTGGGCCGCATCTCGCACGAACTGGTGCAGGTCATGCCCGACAACCGTACCGTGTTCATGGGCGACGACGCCACCAACAGCGGCTACTTCGTGTTCGTCGCTGACAACGAAAAAGACCTGTCCTCAGGCACGCTGTACGTTGCCAAAGTGGGCGCGGGATTTTCCATCGTTCCCGGCGATGCGCCTGCTGCGCTGACCTGGATCAAGCTCGGCTCGGCCACCAGCGCCGAGATCGAAAACCTGGCCACCACGCTGAAACCCACTGACATCATGACGGTGTCCAAGACCGATTTAGGCGCTGGCTACACCAAGATCGTGGCCAATGGCAAGACCGAGTGGATCAAGCTCAATTCGGGCATGGAAAAAGCCGCCGCCTTCCTGGAAACCCACCGCTATGCCGCCTACAAAGGCGCGAGTCTTGGCTTTACCAAAATGGAAGGCACGACGGTCAACATCAAGGACAAGATCGCCTACTCCGCGCTGCAAAATATCCAGGCCTCCATGGTGGCCGGCGACAAAGCCAACGTACCGGGCAACGGTGTTTCGGTGCCCAAGGCGCTGGTGGCCGGCGCTGTCATGGCGCTCAATCTCAAGGGCGGCCAAAAGGACGACAAGGGCACGGCCATCAACAGCGAATGGATGCCCGTGGACACGAAGGCTCTGCTGGCTGGCGAAGACATCATGGCCGACGCGCTGGGCAACACCGCCAACCCCAACAAAATCGCCAACCCCGACAACCTGAAATTCTCGGAAAAAATGCGCACGCTGTTCATCGGCGAAGACAGCAGCCAGCACGTCAACAACTTCCTGTGGGCCTACAACATCGACACCAAGGCGCTGTCGCGCATCATGTCGATTCCGGCCGGCGGCGAATCGACCGGCCTGCACGCGGTGGACGAGCTGAACGGCTGGACCTACATCATGAGCAACTTCCAGCACGCCGGCGACTGGGGCGGTATTCACAGTGTTGTCAAAACCACGCTCGATCCGCTGATCAACGCCAACTACAAGGACAAGTTTGGTGCTGCCGTGGGCTACCTGACTGGCGAGCCGACGCAGATGAAGCTGAACAAAGCGTGATGACTTGAACGGCTGGCGCTGAAACCAAATAACAGCGCCATTTCTGGCCCAGCCAGTTGCCTGGCCCCTTTTGGAGGCCGGGCTTTTTCATTTTAATGCTACTTTATTAATAGCTGCCAGCGCCCGTCCAGAATGCGCAAGCGCCACTATTTGCTTGAAATCGTAGCTGCGGGCGGCATCAAATGCACCGACGGCAGCGCGCCGCTGGTGCAGTGAGTTAAAAAATTCACCGCAAATAAAGCGGTGAATGAACTACATAATCACCGCATGTTCTCTGACAAACCCGAACGCCGCCGCACCTACCTCTGGCAGCGCCCCGACTGGCCGCAGTGGCGGTTTGACGCGGCTGCGTTGGCCGCGCCACTGGCGCAAGTCCACCGTGCGCAGGGGCATTTGGCGGGCCGCATGGCCGGGCTGGGGCTGGCAGAACGCGACCAGGCCACATTGCAAACGCTGACGCAAGAAGTCATTACCACCAGCGCCATCGAAGGCGAGACGCTCAATCTGGAGGCCGTGCGATCTTCCGTCGCCCGCAGGCTGGGGGTGGATATTGGCGCTTTGGCTCCGGCAGACCGCAACATTGACGGCGTGGTCGACATGGTGCTCAACGCGACCCAACACCACGCCCAGCCTCTCACCGCCGAGCGCCTGTTTGGCTGGCACGCGGCGCTGTTCCCCACCGGTTACAGCGGCCACGTGCGTATTCAAATCGGCGCATGGCGTAACGACGCTGCCGGCCCCATGCAAGTCGTGTCCGGGCCGGTCGGGCGAGAAAAAGTGCACTTCGAAGCGCCACCCGCCACGGCATTGCCGCTGGAAGTTGCCGCCTTCCTGCAATGGTTTAACGCCGCCCCGGCGGGCGATGCCCTGATCCACGCGGCGCTGGCCCACCTGTGGCTCGTCACCCTGCACCCGTTCGACGACGGCAACGGTCGCATCAGCCGCGCCGTGGGCGACATGGCTTTGGCCCGCGCCGAAGGCACCGCCCAGAGGTTTTACAGCCTGAGCGCCCAGATACAGCGTGAGCGCAAAGACTATTACAACCAGCTGGAAGCCACCCAGCGCGGCACGCTGGACGTCACGCCGTGGCTGGGCTGGTTTCTGGGCTGCCTGCTGCGCGCCGTGCAAGGCGCCGATGGCATGCTGGCGGGCGTACTGGATAAAGCCCGGTTCTGGCATCGCTGGGCGGGCACGCCCATGAACTTGCGGCAAACGCTGGTGCTGAACCGCGTGCTGGACGGCATGGAAGGCAAGCTGACGAATGCCCGGTGGGCGGCCATCGGCAAATGCTCGGCGGATACGGCGCTGCGGGACATCAACGATTTGCTGGCGCGCGGCGTGCTGCGCAAGCTGGAGGGCGGGGGGCGCAGTACGGGGTATTTGTTGATTAAATAGGGCCGATTTCCTTGTGAATTATGCGTAAGAAGCTATCAATAGAAGAGCAGATTCATGCGCCAAGCGACTTGCAAATACGTAAACCATAGATTACATTTTAAGCATGCTCCAAATCCTCCGCACAGCCGATTTCGGTAACCGTCCGACGAACACCATTCTTGCGCCGGGTTGATGAGCCGGGCAGTATCCGGGGAGTTGCCCACCACGATGGTGTGCACTTAACCCGGAC